>RZYE01000057.1 GCA_009930425.1 Actinomycetota bacterium
GCCAGCCACGCGATCTCGGTGTAGAACTGGTGGTCCGTCAGGACATCCACGAACGGGGACTCCGCGGGCGGGCTGTAATCCAACCCCGCCCCCACCACCCGTGCCGGGTGCGCGCCGACGGCGCCGTGGGTCGGGACCACCGCAACGACCATGCTGAGCGCGACAAGCGCGGAGACGACGAGTCCGTTCGCAAGCAGGCGTGAGCGCACCATTGGTCCCTCCCTGAATCCTGTGACACGACCAAGGATACGGCCACGATGGGTACCCCGGCGCGAGCGTCCACAACGGGGCGCTCGCGAGTCTCACGCGCCGAGGTGAACCGAGAACGCCCGCGTGTCCGTGACCGGTGCGCCCGAAGGGTCATTCGGATCCGGCACGCTGACCTCGACTGTGTAGCGTCCGACCCGGAGCTCCACGGTCACGGAGAAACTGGGGGGATCCGTTTCCTCGTCGGGTTGAACCTCCCCGGAGGCGACCTCGTCGCCGACTGCGTCAACGATGCGCCACGCGATGGGTCCGGGGTTGAGTGCCTCCCCCGAGATGGTCGTGGTCTCGCTCGTGATGTACTGGCGTTGCACCGGCGCGTCGATCTGCACCGCGGCGCGCACCGCTGTGACGTCGGCCCTGGAGATGGGTTCGTCCCAGGCCACGGTTCCCCAGAGTGCTCCCGCCGTCTGACCCTCGATGAGGAGTCGCACGCTGGCATCCGGCGCGCCAGCGGCCTCCGTGGCGGTGTACACGAGCTGTTGCGCGAGAAGGTCCGTGCCGGTGGCGTCGGTGTTCGCACGCCTGACCTCGGCGCTCAGGTCGAGCGAGATCACGCCGTCGTCCTCGCTGGCGGAGAGGACCGTCGTCCCCGGGTCCCAGGAGGCCAGGTAGTCAGGGTCCCTCGGACCAGCGATCATCGCCGCGACCGCTCCTCCGACCGTGCCACCCGGAACGTCGATGGATTCCCGGGCGAGCCTGGGACCTGACGGCGTCTGGACTGGGAAGTACACGAAGAGGGGGACAGGGTCGGTGGCGGCATTGACCTCCGCGCCCCCGCTCGGCGTGGCGGGAGTGGTCACCGGGGTTTCGGGAGTGCCGGTGAGGGTGGCCGTCGCCTCGGTGGTCACCGAACCACCATCCGTCGAGGCACATCCGGCGGCGAGCGTGAATCCGGCGCCCACTGCCAGGAGTCGCGCAGGGAAATGACGGCCTCGTGACGGTGCGTCTCGCGTCCCGCGGGCTTGGATGATCACGTTCGTCCTCCTCAGGAGGATCTCCGGCACGCGTGCTGCGTGGACACCAGTGTCTCACCGCGGTGCCGCCTGAACCAGTGCTACAGGCCGAAACCCACCCTGCGGCTCTCCTGGGATCCGACGATGAGGTAGCCGATCGCGCCGTGGGGGACCACGATGGTCTGGCCCTTCGCGTCCGTCACGGTGAGCGGCTCCCCGGCGCGCATGGCGTCGGCGGCACGGCGTGTGAGCTCGGCCGGATCCTCGTTGACCTCGGCGGTGAGCTCGCGGGCCACGTTCTGGATCCCGATGGTGATGTCCACGGCACGTCCTTTCGTCCTCCCGGCAATCCTAGGCGGCCGGGCCGGCTTCCCCCGACCACGTCAGCGGCCAGCGAACAACGGTTCGTGTCAGTCCACCGTGATTGCATGGCAGTCATGACCGTCACCCTCGCCACCCCACTCCACGACACGGGACTGCCTGCTCTCGACCCGGTGCAGGGTGCCGTGGTCGGACGCCCCCCTTCGGGACGTCACCTCGTCGTGGTCGGCGCGCCCGGGACGGGGAGGACCACCGTGGCGCTCGCCGCCTTCGGAACCCGGATCCGGGGGGAGGTGGGACTTGGGGAGTCCCGTCACGTCCTCCTCGCCCCGACACGGCGGGCGGCGGCTCGCTTGCGGGACGAGGTCTCGCTGCGGGTCCTCGGCCCCGCGGACGCCCGGCGCGGCCTGCGCGTCGCGACTCCGGCGGCGTTCGCCTTCTCGATCGTCCGCGCCTTCGCCATCGCACGGGGGCGACCGGTTCCCACCCTCATCACGGGCGCTCAGCAGGACCGCTTCATCGCCGAACTCCTCGCCGGGCACGCCGAGGGGGTCGGTGCGCCGCTGCCGTGGCCGGAATCCGTGCCAGCCGGCGCCCTGAAGGTCCCGGCCTTCCGCTCCGAGGTCCGGGACCTGTTCATGCGGGCGGCGGAGTTCGGCCTCACGGCCGGGGAACTGGCGGAGAGGGGGCGTGCCGCGGATCGGCCGGAGTGGGTGGCGGTGGCGGGCCTGCTGGAGGAGTACCGCGACGTCATCGCCCTCGCCGATCTCCCCGCGGAACGGGGAGAGCGGTACGATTCCGCGGCCATCGTCTCGGAGGCGGCGACGATCCTCGCGGACTGGGAATCGTTCACCCGCGCCCCCGCTCCCGAGTTCGATTCGGTGATCCTCGACGACGCCCAGGAGGTCACACCGGCGACGGCACGGCTGCTGCACGCCCTTGCCGACCGGGGCACCCACCTGACGCTCATCGCCGATCCCGACGTCGCGGTCCAGACCTTCCGTGGTGCCCGGCCCCAGCTCGTCGGGCGGGCCCCCGCCGTCGCGGGACTCGGCGCGTTCGACGCCGAGGTGGTGGTGCTCCCGGAGGTCCACCGTGGCGGGCCCGCCCTGCGTGACCTCGTGCGCGACGTCACGGAGCGCGTCCCCGTGGCGGGGCTGGCCTCCCACCGGCTTGCAGAGGTTCCGTCCAGGGGAGCGGTGGAGAGTACGGCGCCGGCGGTCCGGGCCGCGCTGCTGCCGTCCGACGCGGCGCAGTCCGGCTGGGTGTCGCGTCTGCTTCGGGAGGAGCACCTGTACGCCGGCCTGCCGTGGGAGCGGATGGCAGTCGTGGTGCGGTCGTCCCGGGCACGGGAGGCCGTCTCGGCTGCGTTGCGGGCCCACCTCGTCCCCGTGGCCCGCACGAGCCGCCCAGTGGTGCTGCGGGAGGAACCCGCCGTGCGGGCGTTGCTCGCGGTGGTGGAGGCCGCGGCACGCGGACTCACGCCCGAAGGGGCGGAGGAACTTCTCTCCGGGCCCATCGGGGGCCACGATCCGTTGGCGCTGCGGCGCACCCGGCGAGAGCTGCGCAGGCGGACCAGGGCCGGGGAGTTGGGCGAGGGCACCACCATCGACGAGGCGCTGGTGAAGGTGCTCGCCAGCGAGGCGGGAACCGTGGCCTTCCCGCTCGACCTGCGACGCGGGGCGGCGCGGGTCACGCGCGTGCTCGAGTCCGTGCGGACTGCCCTCGCCCAGGACGGTGCCACCCACGAGACGGTGCTGTGGGCGGCGTGGGAGGCCACGGGGTTCGAGGCGGCGTGGCAGCGGCGTGCGATCGACGGCGGCCCGGCGGGCCTGCGGGCGGACGACGACCTCGACGCCGTGATGGCTCTCTTCGCCGCCGCCGCGAACCACGCCGAGCGTGCACCATTCGCCAATCCCCTCGAGTTCGTGGACCTCATGCGGCGCGAGGACCTCCCCACCGACTCCCTCGCCGCCACGGGCAGGGGGCCCGACGGGGTGGAGGTGCTGACGGTGGCCGAGGCCGCCGGGCGGGAATGGGACGTCGTCGTGGTCCCGGGGCTGCAGGACGGCCTCTGGCCGGACACCCGCATCCGGGACAGCCTGCTGGGGGCGGAGCGGCTCGCCGAGCTCGAACTCGGGAGGCTGGGCCTTGGAACCGTCACGGCCCGGGACCACACGGCCGCCCGGAAGGCCGTCCTCGCTGACGAGTGGCGGATGCTTGCCTCCGCGGTGTCGCGGGCGCGGCGCACCGTGGTCGTCACCGCGGTACGGGACCAGGACCAACGACCGTCCGCGTTCTTCGACCACGTCGTTCAGCACCTCGCCGCGCGGGGCGGTCAGGTGGAGCGGCCCACCACGTTCTCCCGGCTGGACCTGAGGGGACTGGTCGCCCGGTTGCGGGCGGCCCTCGACGCCGGCGGGCCCGCCGAGGAGTTGGGCGGGCTCCTTGCCGCGCTCGCCCGCGCCGGGGCCGGCGTCCCCGGAGCGGACCCTGGCGAGTGGGCCGGCCTGGCCGCACCGACGACATCGGCTCCCCTCAAGCCCCCCGGCGCGCCGGTGCACGTCTCGCCGTCCCGCGTGGAACTGGCCGGCACCTGCCCCCTCCGGTGGGCCCTGGAGACCTCCGGCGGGCGGCGCGCGGAACGCATCGAGCAGAACCTCGGATCACTCGTCCACGAGATCGCGGCCGCCCACCCCCACGGCACTGTGGAGGAGCTCCTCGAGGCGCTCGATGCCCGCTTCGACTCGCTCGGACTCCCGGAGGGATGGATCCGATCGCGGGAGCGGCGGCGGGCAGAACGCATGCTGCGGCTGTTCGCGGACTACGCGAGCGGGGTGCCCGGGGAGGTGGCCACGGAGGTCGAGGTGGAACGGCGGGTGGGGGACGCCGTCGTCCACGGATTCGTTGACCGGCTCGAGTTCGTGGATGGCGGCGTCCGCATCGTTGACCTCAAGACCGGGCACGAGGTGTCCAGGGCGGAGGCGGAGCGGCACGCCCAGCTCGGCGTGTACCAACTCGCTGTCTCCGAGGGGGCGCTCCCGGGGCGGGCCGCGGCCGGTGCGCGTCTCGTCCACCTCCGCCCCGAACGCCGCGGTCCCGGCCTGCGGGAGCAGGCTCCGCTGCCCGAGGACGGCGGCTGGGCACGGGAGACGCTGGAGGCGGCGGTGGAGGTCATGCGTGGTGGCACGGTGACGGCCGCGGTGAACGCCACCTGCCGGTTCTGCCCGGTCCGGACGTCGTGCCCGGTGACCACGGAGAGGTGCCCGCGATGACACCCCACGTCCCGGCCAGCCGGATCGCCGCCCTCCTCGGGGATCCCGCGCCCACGGCCGAGCAGCAGGCGGCCATCGAGGCGCCGCTCGCCCCCACCCTCGTGGTGGCGGGTGCAGGCTCCGGCAAGACCGCCACCATGGCGGCCCGGGTGGTCCACCTCGTGGTCAACGGCCTGGTGCGACCCGACGAGATCCTCGGCCTCACGTTCACCCGGAAGGCCGCCGGCGAGCTGGCGGACCGGGTGCGGGGCACGCTCGCCGCGGCAGCGCGGCACTTCGAGGGGATCGGGGACCCGACCGCAGCACCCACCATCACCACCTACAACGCGTTCGCCGCCGGCCTGGTCCGGGACCATGCCCTGCGAATCGGCGCGGACCCGGACGCGACGCTCATCACCGGTGCCGGTGCGTGGCAGCTCATGGACGGGATCGTCCAGACCTGGCCGGACGAGGTGGAGTCCGACCTGGCACCCTCCACCGTGGTGGACCGCGCGCTGGCGATGGCGGAGGCGCTGCGCACCAACCTCCTCACGGTGGACCGGGCACGCGAGGGGCTCCTGCAGCTCCTGGTGGACCTGGAGGAGCCGCGAGGAGGGAAGGCCCCGGCGAGGCTGCGCGAGCCAGCGGGCAAGGTGCGCGGCCGGCTCGCCCTGCTCGAGCTCGTCCGGGCCTATGAACGGAGGAAGTCCGAACTCGGCCTGATGGAGTTCTCGGACCAGGTGGCCCTCGCCTGCGCGATCGCCCGCAGCGTCCCGGAGGTCGGCGAGATGCTGCGCTCCCAGTACAAGGTGGTCCTGCTCGACGAGTTCCAGGACACCTCCGTTGCACAGTTGGGCCTGCTCGCCGACCTGTTCGGGCCCGGGCACCCCGTCATGGCAGTTGGGGACCCCCATCAGGCGATCTACGGGTGGCGGGGTGCCTCGGCGGCGTCGCTGACGGGCTTCCGCGACAGGTTCGCACTGCCCGGTCAGCCGGTCACCACCCTTTCCCTCACCACGTCCTGGCGCAACGACCACGCGATCCTCGACGCCGCGAACGCGGTGTCCGCCGCCCTGCGGTACTCGTCCGGTCCGGAGGGCTCCCTGCTCGGGGTCCTCGCCCCACGGCGAAAGGCCGGGCCCGGCGAGGTGGGACTCTCGGTGGCACCCACCGAGGCGGAGGAGACCGCCGAGATCGCACGCTGGATCGCCGACCGCTGGGCGCCCGGCCGCAGCGCAGCGGTGCTGTGCAGGGCCAGGAAGCAGTTCCCCCAGGTGCTCAGGGCGCTGCGCGAGCGGGGGCTACCCGCCATGGTGGTGGGCCTCGGCGGGCTCCTCCACACGCCGGAGGTGGTGGACCTGCGCAGCGCGCTGCAGGTCGCCCACGACGCGGCACGGGGGGACGCGCTCATGCGACTCCTCACGAACGAGCGGCTCGGGCTCGCGGACCTGCGCGTCCTCGCCGACTGGTCGGCCGTCCTCGGGGGTCGGGACGGAGAGGCGGGCGAGACCGCCACCATCGTGGAGGCCGTGGATCACCTGCCACCCCCGAGCTGGGTCAATGCCGACGGGCTGGCCCTGACCGACGAGGGCCGGCGCCGCGTCGAGCGGTTGGGTGCGGTGGTGCGCGCCATCCGTGCCGACCTCTCGCTGCCGTTGCCCGAGATCGTGGCGGCGGCGGAACAGAGGCTCGGCCTGGACATCGAGGTGGCCGCCCGCGCCGGCGTGGATCCCGTCGCGGCCCGGGCAAACCTCGATGCCTTCGCCGGTCATGCTGCGTCCTGGGCAGGAGGTGCTCTCTCTCCCACCCTTGGTGGCTTCCTCGCCTGGCTCGACGCTGCGGAGGCGAACGAGAACGGGCTCGACATCGAGGAGGTCGATGCCTCCACCGACGCGGTCCAGGTGCTCACCGTCCACGCCGCCAAGGGGCTGGAGTGGGACATCGTTGCCGTCGCCGGCCTCAGTGACAGCCTGTTCCCGTCCTACCGCAGGAACCCGTCGGGCGCACCCACCACGGCTGACGGCGGCTGGGTGACGCGGGCGGAGGAGTTCCCGTTCCCGCTACGCGGTGACGCAGACTCACTCCCCGTCCTTCGAACCGAGGCCGCCACGTGGACGGAGTTCTCTGAGGACCTGGACGACTTCAAGCGCCGGAACCTCGGGCACCTCCTCGCCGAGGAGCGGCGGCTCGCGTATGTGGCGGTCACCCGGGCCCGCAGCCACCTGTTGCTCAGCGCGTCGCGCTTCCTGCCGGGCGTGGCACGGCGAGTGGCACTCTCCCGCTTCATCGACGACGTCGGGGAGCTTGCGGCGCCTCCACCGGGTTTCGGCGTCACACCCGATCCCGGGCCGGAGGCCACCAACCCCGAACTCGAGGAGGCGCGTACCGCCGAGTACCCGACCACGGATCCGGTGGGGGAGCGACGGATGCGGCTCGAGGCGGCCGCTCAGGCTGTGCGGAGGGCGGAAGAGCGGCTGGACCGTTGGGAGCGGATCGGAGAGGGGACCGCCCCGGACCCGATCACCGCCGCGGTGGGCCCGGGCCCGCACGCGCCCGGCGTCGCCGAACTGGTGGACGAGGCCCGTCGCCTGCTCGCGGAACGAGAGGGCGCCGGGAGCGGCGCGGCGGTCGAACTCGGGACGCACCTCTCGGCGTCCGCGGCGATCGCACTGATGGCGTCGCCCGTGGACTTCGCTCGGCGTCTGCGCCGTCCGGTCCCGTTCCGGCCCCAACCGCGCGCGCGGGTGGGATCGGAGTTCCACGCGTGGGTCGAGCACCACTTCGAACAACCCGCCCTCCTTCACCCCGACGAGGGTGCCGAGCCCGAGGCGGGCATGACGGACCTGGCGTCCCTGCGCGAGAACTTCCTCGCCTCGCCCTGGGCAGCACGCAGGCCGTTGGCGGTCGAGGTGGACCTCGAGACACGCGTGGCGGGCCGGGTGATTCGCTGCCGCATCGACGCCGTCTTCGCCACGGACGACGGCGTCGAGGTGGTCGACTGGAAGACGGGCCGCCGTCCCGCGACACGGGCGGAGCTGGACACCCGGCAGATGCAGCTGGCGCTCTACCGGCTCGCATGGTCGCGCGCCACCGGGACGCCGCTGGAGCGGGTCTCCGCAGCCTTCTTCCACGTGGCCGAGGGAGTGACCGTCCACGCCGACCAGTGGACGGAGGCCCGCATCGAGGAGCGGTTCGCAGCTGCGTTCGCGGCCGCGGGCACCTGAGCGCTCAGGCCGGCGTCGGTGCAGTTTCCTCGGCGGAGCCGGTTGCGGCTGTCCCTGTCTCCTGCTGGAGCGAGCCCCTGACCTCCCACTGCTCGGGCGGGGTGTCGCCGGCAGGGTCGGGGGACTGGGACGCCGCCGGGGAGAAGGCCGTCACCGCGGTGCGCGCCACCTCGGGAGACTGTGCAGCGAAGGGCAGGGGATCGGCCGGTTCGTCGGCGTCCACCTCGTCGGTGTCCGCGATCGTGTCGACCTCGGCCGGCACGACCGTGGGCTGGACGTGCCCGATGGGAGCGGAGTCCTCGACCTGGCGAGCCAGCGTGGTCAGCATGCCCTCTGCGTCGGCGATGATCTCCGGATTCTCGATTCGCACGCCGTGCATCAGCCAGCGGGCTACCGCGAGCTCCGAGTAGAGCAGCGCCCGGCTGACGAGGTGGGGATCCGGCGGTTCGGAGCGGCCCATGGCGTAGGCCTCCTCGAGCGTGTCGAGGCTCTCCTCCGGGGCGGCGGCGTACAGCCAGGCGAGGTCCTCCGCAGGGTCGCCCACATGGGCATTCGACCAGTTGACCACGGCCACCACCTGGCCGTTGGCCATCAGCACGTTCTCGGGTGCGAGGTCGCCGTGTACCGGGGTGGCGCGGAACCGCCAGAGTGCGATGTCCTCCAGGGCGCGCTCCCAGCGGCTGAGGAGCACGGGTGGCACCTTGCCGGTGCGGGCGGCGTCGTCCACCTCGGCGAGCCGGCGCGACCGGTAGGAGGCGGCGTCGTAGACCGGGAGCCCGGCATCGGCGATGACGGTGCCGTGCAACTCGTGGATGGCGGCGATGGCGCGGCCGAGGGAGACGGTGGGACCCGGTCCGGGCCGCAGCGCGCCGAGGTCCAGGTCGCGGCCCGGCAGCTCGCGGTAGACCATCACGCGCCACCCCTCGGGGAGGGACGCGAAGCCCCCGGGATCGACGACGTCGAAGGGAAGGGCGGCGTCGGGGACGGCGACGAGCTGGCGGAGCACCTCGGCCTCCGCGTCCAGCGCGATGGCCGCCGAGGCGTGCAGCGGAGCCTGCACCACCCAGTGGCGGCCGGCGTCGTCGAGCACGCCGCAGTAGCGGTAGTCCGCGGTGGTGCGTTGCGGTGCGCGGGTGGCCACGACATCGAGCCCGGGGATCGCCACGGTGGCGAGGGCAGCGAGCTGGAGGGACGGATTTCGGGCCACGGGACAACGGTAACGCGCTCCCGGGCGGGCTGGGGCCGTCCCACGCCGCCCGGGAACGTCGCGCAGGTTGTCCACATGCCGGTGAGACGAACTGGCGCCGGAGGGGAACCTGCCGCTAGCGTGCAGCGCGGAGCGCACGGGGGGTGCGCCGCAGGGGGAGAGAGATGAACGACGCCGTCGCGTTGCTGGAGTACGAGGTGCGCGAGCTCGCGCGCCGCCGGGGGATCGACCCGGCCGCGGACTTCACCGGCATCCGCTCCCTCATCGCTGAGGCCGTCGCGGACTACGACGACAGGTCCCTCGCCGGCCTCGTCCCCCCACTCGGGGACTCCGACGGCGTCGCCAAAGAGTTGCTCGACTCGGTCGCGGGGCTCGGTCCCCTCCAGCAGTACCTCGACGACCCCTCCGTCGAGGAGCTGTGGATCAACGAGCCTGGGCGAATCTTCATCGCGCGCTCGGGGCGGCCTGAACTCACCACCACGATCCTCGACCACCAGTCCGTGCGGGACCTCGTGGAGCGGATGCTGCGCGCGTCCGGCCGCCGGCTCGACATCTCGCAACCCTTCGTGGACGCCGCGTTGGTGGGTGGTGAACGGCTGCACGTCGCGATCCCGCCGATCACCGCGAGTTCGTGGGCCGTCAACATCCGCAAGTACATCGCCCGCGCCCAGCGCCTCGACGATCTCGTGGGCCACGGCTCGCTCACCCAGCAGGCGGCCCGCTTCCTCGATGCCGCCGTCGCCTCCGGCTTGAACGTGCTGGTCTCGGGCGCGACGCAAGCGGGAAAGACCACCATGGTGCGAGCGTTGGCGGGCAGCATCCCGGCGAGCCAACGGGTCGTGACGTGCGAGGAGGTGTTCGAGCTCAACCTGGCGAATCGTGACTGCGTTGGCCTGCAGTGCCGCCAGCCGAGCCTCGAGGGCACCGGGGAGGTGCCGTTGCGGCGTCTCGTGAAGGAGGCGCTGCGGATGCGGCCCGACCGCCTCATCGTGGGCGAGGTGCGCGAGGCCGAGGCCTTCGACCTCCTCGTGGCGCTGAACAGTGGGCGATCCCGGAGTTTCCGTAGCAGCAGGTCCAAAGTGTGTGAGAACGGGACCATGACCGAAAAGTCCAGCCGCCCAGACGAAAAAGTCCACTTTGAG
>RZYE01000348.1 GCA_009930425.1 Actinomycetota bacterium
CTGCACCCCCGCGATGGCCTCCTTCAGCGCGCGGGCGACCGGCGGGTAGTCGGAGTCGAAGTCCGGGGAGTACAGGGGGAGGTCGGCGATCGGGATCTCGACGAACTCGAGGTCCTCGGGCGCCAGGTGGACGAGCGCCGTCGCGAGCACCCGGTTGATCGACGTCGATGACAGGCTGCCGACGATGTAGCCGACGCGATAGGTCATGGCTCCTCCTGCTGGGGTTGTGCGAGTCCCCCATCCTCGCAGCAGGCCTGCGACCCCGCCAGAGCAGCGGCGAGCGCGCCGCCCTCTGCACGATCGAGCAGTATGTCAGCGGGCCCTGCGATGGTGGACGCATGAACACCCACGTGGCGGGGCACCCGGGCACACTCAGCCAGATGCGGCAGGATGATCTCATGACCACCCTCTACCGAACGCATGAGCGGGAGCTCGTGCCTCGGGCTGAGGCCCTGGCTCGAACGGCGCTGTTCCCTCGACTGCGCTACATGGGCTCCAAGTATCGGCTGCTTCCACACCTCTCCTCCGTCTTTGAGGAAGTGGGTGGCGGACGCGCACTGGATGCCTTCTCAGGAAGCGGAGTGGTCTCGTACCTTCTCAAGGCGCAGGGTTTTGAGGTGACCTCGAACGATTTCCTCGATTTCCCCGCGGCGATCACGTCGGCAACGGTCGTCAACCAGACGGAACTGCTGACCCACGAGGACGTGCGCGCCATTGTCGGCCCAGCGGCCGACGATCGTGACTTCATCTCGAGAACGTTTGATGGTCTCTACTTCAATGCCGAGGACCGCGCCTTCCTCGACTCGGCTTGGTCCCACATCGACCGGCTCGGCGGCGCAAAGCGCCACATCGCCATCGCCGCGCTCGTTCTTTCGGCAGCCAGGAAGCAGCCGCGGGGAGTGTTCACCTTCACCGACAGCACCCGGTACGCGGATGGCAGGCGCGATCTCACACTGACGTTGCGGGAGCACTTCGTCGAACGGGTGGCCGAGTACAACGCGACTGTTTTCGATGACGGCCAGACCCACAGGGCTCTTGTGGGGGACATCGCCGACCTCCCACCTTCTGATTTCGATCTGGTCTACCTCGATCCCCCCTACGCCCCCCAATCCGACGACGCCGACTACATGAAGCGCTACCACTTCCTCCAAGGGCTGGCCGTCTACTGGGAGGGTCAGGAAATCATGACCACCACGAAGACGAAGAAGATCATCAAGAAGTACACCCCATTCGCCTACAAGAGGACCATCGTCGACGCCCTCGCGAGGACGTTCGAGCAGTTCGCTGACGCTGGAGCACTGGTCATGTCCTACTCGAGCAACGCCGTTCCGGACGCCGCCACGATCGTCTCCCTCCTGCGCCACGTGAAGGCCACTGTTGAGGTTCACCCCATCGACCACACCTACACGTTCGGCACCCACGCCGCAGCGACACGTCGCGCTGTCTCCGAGTACCTGTTCGTCGCGCGATGATGATAAGTCGGGTGCCGAGCTTCGAGGAGTATCTCGGCACTCTCGGTCGCCTGTCAGCGCACGTCGACCCGGTCCCCACCACCCCGGAGGCGGAGCGGATACGGAGGGCCTCTGCGTCACTCGCGAACATCGGGGAGATCACGACGCCCACGCTCATCCGGTGGCTCGAAACCCACGCCAGTGATGCCGACATCCTCGCCCTCACCGTGGGTCTCACCCAGGAGAAGATGAAGAACAACCTCCGCAACCATTTCGGAACGGCGGGAATCGTCACGTTGGCGCGGGCGAGGCCTCGTGAACTCATCGAGTGGCTGGACACCGAGTTCGATCTCGTCCGATCACTCGCTGCACAACGCCATCGGGTGTACGAGTTCGGGGACATCCTCGTCGCGCGCGCCGGGACTCGAGTAACAGCGAAGACTGCCGGAGCATCAGGCAGGAAGATCGAGGATGAACTGGAGCAGATCGCAGAGGATCTGCGGCTCAACTTCCAGACCCGGACCCGTTTCACGGGGCGCAACGGGCAGTCCGCGCCATGCGATCTGCTGGTGCTCGACGACGAGGGCCGCCAACACATCGCCGTCGCGGCGAAAGGATTTGACTCCACCGGATCGAAGCTCACGGATGCAGTGCGAGAGATCGAGGAGATGGCCAGCGTTCGTCTCCCCACCCAGTTCGTGATGGCAGTGATCGAT
>RZYE01000349.1 GCA_009930425.1 Actinomycetota bacterium
ACGAAACGGAGATGTCCTCTCGACGGACCGAGCGGCTGATTCCGGAGTAGAGGGAAGGGCCCGTTCCCACCGCCTGTGCGGTGGGAACGGGCCCCGGTCCTTGGTTGGGCGTCAGCCCTCGGCGGGGTTCCAGGTGCTGACGACAGCCTTGGAGACCACTGTGGCGTCCGGCGCCGTGCCGGTGGCGGTGATCGTGTTGGTCACGATCGATTCGTCCATGTCCTCAGCGGTGATGGTGTAGGTAGCGGTGAAGGTGAGCGAAGCTCCAGGAGCCAACACGTTCTCGGTGTCCTCGGGAAGCTCGAATGCGGACCCGACCGTCCCAGCCACCGCGACGTCCGAGAGAGTCACGGCGGAGGTGTTGGTCACGGTCACGGTGTAGGTGACCTCGTCACCCTCGTTGAAGTCCACCTCGTCGTCGGACTCGGTAACCGCGTTGGTGACCGACGCGTTGATGCTCGCATCCGCAAGGCACGTCTCAGAGACGGTCTTGAGGACCGCTTCGGAGACGGCGGCGGTGCCGCCGAGAGCCACGACGTCTGTGGGCTGGAGGCGGTTGACCTCGTCGCACACGGCCTGGCTGACCGAGTCCGACTTCACGAGGAGGATGGGCGCATCCGCTTCCGCCGCCGCAGGGGCGCCGGAGAGCGCGTCAGGGAAGGCGAGGCCATTGGCGATGAACACCACGTCGGCGGACATGAAGGTGTCAGCAGAGATGGCGGCGGAGGTGGCGTAGCGATCGGACCCAGCGAGGCGCTCGATGTCCTCATCGTAGGCCGCGAGCGCGTCGTACACGTCCTTCGAGACCGCCTTCTCGCCACCCAGGACCACGATGTGGTCGGGGTTCAGCTTGTTGAGGGTGAGCTCGGTCTGCGCCGGGAGGGAGTCGGTCTTGGTCAGAAGGACAGGGCCACCCAGCTTGGCCGCGGCAGCCGCGCCGCCGAGGGCGTCCGGGAAGTCCTGGCCGGAGGCGACGTAGACGACGTCCACGCCGGAGTCGAAGTTGGCCTCGGCGAGGGCCGCGGCCGTGGCGTAGCGGTCGTCACCGGAAACGCGCTCCACCTCGCCGCCCGTGTACTGGTCGGCCGCCGTCACGACGGAAGCGGAGACAGCGGACTCTCCACCGAGGATGACGATGTCCTTGGGGTTGAGGCGGTCGAGCTCGGCCGCGATGATGGCGGGGATGGAGTCAGACTTGGTGAGGAGCACAGGAGCTCCGTCGCGGCCGGCTACGGCGCCACCCGCAAGGGCGTCAGGGTAGTCCACGCCACTGGCAAGGTAGGCCACGTCAACGCCGGACTCGAAGGTCTCCTCCGAGATCTTGGCAGAAGTCGCGTAACGGTCGTCGCCGCCGAGGCGAAGTGTGTCAGCGTCGGCAGCGGAGGCGGGCCCTGCGACAGCGAGCCCGAGTGCAGTGAGGGCAAGCGTCGATGCGAAGGCACCGGCCTGCCGACCAATTGTGATGGTCATTCTTCTCCTAATAGGTGACGCACGAACTTCGAAAAAGTCCGAAGAGCGCCAGAGACGTGCATCGGGTCGGATTCTCTGGCCTTTTCAGGCTATGTGGGTTCCTGTGGGATGTCGACCCGAAAGTGCAGGATCCACGCTGTGTGAAACACCACCGGTGACATGTCTCACGTGCGTCGGGCTCAAGATGTGGCGTGGCACACCTCAACAGGTGCACAATCAAGTCATGAGCGGACAGCGGAAGATCGTGGGGTGGCGTGCGGGAGCAGCGACAGTTGCGGTCCTGACGGCACTCGTGGCTGTTCCCGGCGCTGACGCAGCGACGGGAACCCTGTACGGGTATGACGTCTCGTGGCCGCAGTGCTCCGTGGCCGACGGAGGCTACGGCCTCCCGATGCCGCCCACCGACGCGGACTTCATGATCATCGGGCTCACCGACGGCCTCGCCTTCACCGAGAACCCGTGTCTGGCATCCCAAGTGGAATTCGCCCGGACACACGGCATTCCCGCGCACGGATATGCGATGGCCACCTTTCCGACGGCTGGTCAACTGACCACCTACGGTTCGGCAGGTCCCTTCGATTCGGCAACGCGTGCCGGCCAGCTCCGAAACGTCGGGTACGCCGAGGCGGCGTTCGCACTCGAGTCGCTCGCCCGGATCGGGTGGCAGCCGCCGACCGTGTGGATCGACGTCGAACCC
>RZYE01000350.1 GCA_009930425.1 Actinomycetota bacterium
ACGTGGTGGAGTTCCGACACTCGTGACGATCACGGCTACCATGAGTAGGTATGAGTAGCCGTGAACAGCCTGCGCAACTACGCGCAGCCATCTACGTCCGCATCTCGCTGGACCCCGAGCAGACCAGGCTCGGGGTGGAGCGCCACCGAGAGGACGCGCAGCGGCTCGCGGACTTCCGTCGTTACCAGGTGGTCAACGTCTACGAGGACAACGACGTCACGGGCTCCGGGCGCAGGCGCAGACCGGAGTTCGAGCGCCTCCTGGCCGACATAGAGGCCGACAGGGTCGACGTCGTCATCGCCCAGGAGTGGCCCCGGCTGGAGCGCAACCGCACGGACGGCGTGAGGGTGATCGAGGCGGCGAAGGACCACCATGTCCTGCTGACCTTCGTCAAGGGTTCCGACATCGACTGCTCGACGGCGGCCGGACGCCTGGCCGCCGACATGTTCTCCGCCTTCGCCCGCAACGAGATCGAGGTGAAGTCGGAGCGGCAGTCCGGCGCCCAGTCCCAGCGGGCGCGCCAGGGCAGGGTCCCCAAGGGCACGCGGCCGCTCGGGTACGCCGTGGACGGGTCCACGATCCTGCACGAGGCTGAGGCCGTCAGGGCGATCTACTCCGCGTTCGTCTCCGGGGTCGCGCTCAACGCCATCGCCAAGGCGCTCTCCGGCGACGCGAGGGCCCGTGCCGCGGTCCCGGGCGTCCCGCAGCTGCCGAACCACAGCCGAACCCTCATGATCGAGAGGAACAAGCGCCGGGAGGAGGAGAACCGGCACCTGCCCAAGGAGCTTCACAAGTGGATCAGGCCGGTTCCGGAGGACAGGGCATGGTCCACCTCCACGATCCTCGGCATCCTGCGCAACCCCCGGTACGCCGGGTACTCGACCTACCAGAAGAAGTCAGAGCGGCCGTCGGGCTACGCCAAGGACGCCGTCACACGCCTGAGCAAGCGCAGGGCGCTTCGCGAGGCCATCGTCCGCGACGAGCACGGGATGCCGGTCCCGCCCAACGGCTGGGAGGCGATCGTCTCGGAGGCGCAGTGGTGGACCGCCCAGGCCATGCTCGACGACGAGGCCCGGGCCACCAACCGCGTCGGGACCGAGCGGAGGCACGTCGGGTCCGGCCTGTACATGTGCGGCGAGTGCGGCAAGGAGAAGAGGCAGAAGCTCCGCAGCCACTCGCGCGGCTACGAGTGCCACGTCTGCGGCTTCCACCGGACCCGGGAGCCCATCGACGACCTGGTGGACCGCACGGTGCGGGAGCGGCTTGAAGAGGCTGACCTGCGGGACCTGCTCGTCGGAGCCGACGACCCCAGGGTCGCCGTCATCGCGCAGGCCGTCGAGTCGCAGCAGGCAAGGATCGCGCGCGCCGACGACGACTACGCGGCGGAGAACATCGACGGCCCCCTCTACCGCAGGATCGTGGATGCGGCGAAGGCGGAGATCGCCCGCCTGGAGAAGGAGCGGCTGGAGCTGACGGCCGGGAGCGCCGCCGCCGACGTACTGGGTGCCGGCCGCCCCGCGGAGGCGTTCGCCAACGCCGACCTGGCGACGCGGCGAGCGGTCATCGACGAGCTGGTCGACGTCTACGTGAAGCGGTGGCCGCGCGGCAAGAAGGGCTTCGACGAGTCCTCGGTTGAGATCGTCCGCAAGTAGCGGTGGGCGCGCCTGCGGCGCGCGGCACGCGGGTGGAGCGGGGAGCAGGAGAGCCGGGCAGCGGCCCTGTCACACGGGCGTCACAGCGTGTCACAAGCCGTGTGACACGAGTTTTCCCTGGTCAGGCACCACAAATGGTCGTCTGTCACATGTCACACGATCTCGCCAAGACTTATATAGGGGCGGGAACGGGCAGGTATCCGGCAAATATCAATCTTTTTAGAAAAAGGGTGTGACAGTGTGACAAGAAGAAGGAACCCCGGGTCACAAGCCAGAAAAACCTGTCACAACCCCCTGTGACACGCTGTGACAAACGGCCCAGATTTGTGACAGACCGGCGACCACGGGCAACAACGCCGTTGCCCTTGGCACCCTGCCCCTCACGCGTGCGCTCGCCCCGACCGTGCGAGCCGCCTGGATATTGCGCTCGGTGAGAGCCACTGTTCCGGTGTGGGGTGAGCCAGCGTTCCGGTGACCGCTGAGCCGCCGCGACGGGGTGGGGTGAGCCGTGGCG
>RZYE01000351.1 GCA_009930425.1 Actinomycetota bacterium
GCATGGCGCCTCGGAAGTGTTTCGACCGTCAAGGACGTGAGTACATGGGTGCCAAGGAAGCACCGCACTGGCTCCTCTCCGCGTTCGTCCGCAGCGTCACGGCGCTGGGGGCGACGGCGCCGCGCGAGCAGATCGAGGAGGCGGGCCGCCAGCTGCTCGACCGGTGGTGCACGGAGGACCGCCACCACCACGGCGTCGGGCACCTGGTCGCCGTGCTGGAGCGAGTCGACTCCCTGGCCCAGGAGACGCACAACCCCGAGGTGGTGCGGGTGGCCGCCTGGTACCACGGGGCCGTCTTCGACACTCGGATCGACGAGCGCTTCCGCGTGGCCGGCGAGAACAAGCCGGCCTCGGCCGCCCTCGCGCGCGCCCAGCTGCTCGAGCTGGGCGTCCCGGATCCGGTGGCCGCCCGGGTGCACGATCTCATCCTCAACCTCCGGAGGCACGACGCGGATCCGGGCGACGTGGACTGCATGGCGCTCTGCGACGCCGACCTCGGCACGCTCTCGGTGGACCCGCAGCGGTACAAGGCCTATCGAAAGCGCGTCCGCGAGGAGTTCGCCCACATCCCGGTGCGTGACTACATCGAGGCGCGCATCGCCATCGTCAGTCACCTGCTCGCACGCCGCTCCATCTTCACCAGCCCCCTCGCCTCGTCCTGGGAGGAGTCCGCCCGGCAGAACCTGTCCGCCGAACTCGTGAAGCTGAAGGCGGAACTCGCCACCCTCCCGCCACGGGAGGAGTCCGATGAGCACGCCCCCGGCGATGAGGCGGAACCAGCCTCGATCCCGCCGCGCGGCCCGTCCTCGCGGTTCGGGCGGGCTCCGGCGGACACCACCACGATTCCGGTGGTCCCCGCCGTCGAGCACCACCAGGTCGCCACCGTCAGGGGCGACGACGGCCGCCCGGTCCCCGCCATGGTGCCGGTGACGCCGCCGTCGGTGGCCACGCCGGACGAGGACGACGAGGCGGAGGTCGTGGGCGTGCCGTTCGAGGACCGGGAGCGGACCACGAGGAAGATCGAGGACCTCGAGATCACCTCGGCCATGGAGCGCGTGCCGCAGAGCTTCCGGGACGTCCCCCGGCGCGCGAGGCCGGCGGCGGACCAGGGCGCCCCGGCCGAGTCCACGCCGGCGGGTGGCGTGTCATCGGCGAGCGCACCATCGGCGCCCTCCCCCGCCGCTGCGAATTCGTCCACCGCCGGCGCTGACGACGACGAGTCCACAGGAACCCTCTTCCGGCCCCCGGACCGCTGACGGATCCCCCTAACGTCGTTCCCGTCACCACCCACGGATGAAGGGAACGCCCATGAAGTACTCCGTCGACTCGGCCGAGGTGGCCCACGCCGCCGCGCGCACGCGGGCCTCCGCGTCGGCACTCCACTCGGAGGTGGCCGCCATGATGGCGCACCTCCTTGCCCTCCAGGGCAGCTGGACCGGGAGCGCGTCGCTCGCCTTCGGCGACCTCGCGCACCACTGGAGGATGACGCAGCAGCAGGTCGAGTCCATGCTCGAGCAGATCTCGCTGGCCCTCGACACGGCTGCCACCGCCTACGCGGACGCCGAGGCGGCCAACGCGCGGATGTTCTCGCTCTGAGGGGACGCGGAAGGGGCGGGCCTCCGCGAGGAGGTCCGCCCCTTCGGGTCGAACTGGTGTCGAACTGGTGGAGTGTGGCTAGAAGCCCATGCCACCCATGTCGTCCCCGCCGCCGCCGGGCATCGGCTGCGGCTTCTCGGGCTTGTCCGCCACGACCGCCTCGGTCGTGAGGAACAGCGCCGCGATGGAGGATGCGTTCTGCAGGGCGGAACGGGTCACCTTGACCGGGTCCGCGACACCCGCGTGGAGCAGGTCCTCGTACACGCCGGTCGCGGCGTTCAGGCCGTGACCCACGGGGAGCGAGCGGACCTTCTCCGCCACGACGCCGCCCTCGAGGCCGGCGTTGATCGCGATCTGCTTGAGTGGGGCCTCCACGGCGACCTTGACGATGTTGGCGCCGGTCGCCTCGTCACCCTCGAGCTCGAGTGTGGCGAACGCGTCCTTGGCGGCCTGGATGAGGGCCACGCCACCACCGGCGACGATGCCCTCCTCGACGGCGGCCTTGGCGTTGCGCACCGCGTCCTCGATGCGGTGCTTGCGCTCCTTGAGCTCCACCTCGGTGGCCGC
>RZYE01000058.1 GCA_009930425.1 Actinomycetota bacterium
ACGTCGAAGCCCATGTCCGCGATGGCGTCGATGCGCGGCATGGCGGTGCGGAAGGTGCCCGAGACCCAGCGCCCGGTGGTGAGGTCGAAGTGGGCGCCCTCGGAGCGCGGGAACATCTCGTACCACGCGCCCGTCTGGGCGAGCTTCCGGTCCACCTGGAGCGGGTAGGAGACGGTGGGCGAGACCATGTCGCGCAACGGGTCGGCGGCGAGGACGGCGACGACGTCGTCGGCCAGTCCGGCGGCGAGCCGCTCGGCGGGCTCGAGCGCGGTGTCCGCCAGCCTCGCCGCTGCCTGCTGCAGCGTCTCCGCGGCGCCGTCGGGCAGGTCGCGGTCGGCGGCCCGTGCCATCAGGAGCGACCCCTCGGTGAGCATGAGGTCGACGTCGACCCCGGCGTCGACCTTGATGGTGGCGTCGTGGACCCAGGTCGCGTACGGGTCGGACCACCCCTCGATCCGGAAGGACCAGAGCCCGGGGGAGTCGGGGCACAGCCAAGCCTCGTAGCGGTCCAGGCCCTTGGCGATGTCCTTCATCAACGCCCGCGAGTGGTCCGTGCCGTCGGGTGCCACCAGGACGGCGGTCGCGGCGACGGCGTCGTGGCCCTCGCGGAAGACGGTGGCGCGCACGGGGAACGGTTCGCCCACCGTTCCCTTGGCAGGCCAGTCGCCATCCTCGACGACCGGGAAGACCTCGGTCACGGGTATCCGGCCGATCGGCCGGGTGATGCGCGGCGTGGCAGGGACTGCGGGGGTGGGTTCGGTACTCACAACAGCACGCTACTAGCGATCCGCCCTCCCGCACATCCGGTCCGCGCCCCGTGTTGCCCGTCCCGCGCCGCGATCCCATCGAACCGGATGGGGGATATCTCACGTCCCAGCCTGAACGCCGATTCCTGCCGCGGCAACCGTCTCACCTAGACTTGCGGACGTGAAAGCCATCCGTAGATTTACCGTGCGCCCCGTGCTGCCTGAAGCCCTGGCCCCCCTGAACGCCCTCGCCATGAACCTCCGCTGGTCGTGGCACGCCCCGACCCGGGAGTTGTTCCGCTCGCTCGACCCCGTCCGTTGGGAGGAGAGCCGCCAGGACCCAACCGCCTTCCTCGGGCTGTTGGGCGTGGACCGCCTCGAGCAGCTCGCCGCGGACCCGGCGGTGGTCGCACGGGTCGAGGAGGCCGACGCGGACCTCAAGGCGTACCTCACCGAGCCGCGCTGGTACCAGGAGTCCTTCGACGAGGAGGACAAGCCGGAGGCGATCGCCTACTTCTCGGCCGAGTTCGGCATCACGGCCGTCCTCCCGCAGTACTCGGGAGGCCTCGGCATCCTGGCGGGCGACCACCTCAAGTCGGCGTCCGATCTCGGTGTCCCGATCGTCGGCGTCGGACTGCTCTACGGCGCCGGCTACTTCCGGCAGTCGCTCACCCGCGACGGCTGGCAGGCCGAGACCTACCCCGTCATCGACCCGGACAACCTCCCACTCGCCCTGCTGCGCGAGGACGACGGCACCCCGGCACGCGTCTCCCTCACCCTCCCGGGCCGTTCCCTCGCCGCCCAGGTGTGGCTCGCCCGCGTGGGCCGGGTCCCCCTCCTCCTCCTCGACTCCAACGTCCCGGAGAACGACGAGGTCGGACGCCACGTCACGGACCGCCTCTACGGCGGCTCCGCCGAGCACCGCCTCCAGCAGGAACTGCTCCTCGGCGTCGGCGGCGTCAAGGCCGTCCGGCTGTTCCAGCGGCTCTCCGGTGCGGCCGCTCCGGAGGTCTTCCACTGCAACGAGGGCCACGCCGGCTTCCTCGGCATCGAGCGGGCACGCGAGCTGATCGCGTCCGACGGGCTCACCTTCGCCCAGGCGATCGAGAGCGTGAAGGCCGGCACGGTCTTCACGACGCACACCCCCGTGCCCGCCGGCATCGACAGGTTCGACGCCAACCTCGTCAGGGCTCACTTCGACGGCGACGCGGCGGTGCCCGGCATCGACGTGGAGGACCTCATCGCGCTCGGCGCCGAGGACTTCGAGGGCGGTGCGCCCGGCGTCTTCAACATGGCCGTCATGGGGCTGCGGACCTCGAAGCGCGCCAACGGCGTCGCCAAGCTGCACGGCAGGGTCTCGCGCGGCATGTTCCAGGCCATGTGGCCCGGGTTCGACGTCACCGAGGTCCCGATCACGTCGGTGACCAACGGGGTGCACGGGCCGACGTGGACGGACCCGGAGCTCAGCCAGCTCGCCGAGGAACGCTTCAGCCCCGAGCAGCTCGCCAGTGGTGAGGGGTGGCTCGTCCCCGGCGACCAGGGGGGCATCACGGACGAGGAGCTGTGGAAGGTGCGGCGGTCCCTGCGGTCCAAGCTGGTGGAGGCGGCGCGAGCCCGCGTGCGGGAGGCGTGGCTCGAGCGGGGTGCCTCGCCGGCTGAGCTCGGCTGGACCGATGACGTCCTCGACCCCGACGTGCTCACCATCGGGTTCGCGCGGCGCGTGCCGACGTACAAGCGCCTCACCCTCATGCTGAACAATCCTGAGAAGCTGCGCGCCCTCCTCACGAACCCTGAGCGCCCGGTCCAGATCCTCGTGGCGGGCAAGTCCCACCCCGCGGACGAACAGGGTGTCGGCCTCATCCAGCGGCTCGTCCAGTTCGCCGACCAGGAGGGGGTGCGCCACCGCATTGCCTTCCTCCCGAACTACGACATCGCGATGGCCCAGACCCTCATGCCGGGGTGCGACGTGTGGCTGAACAACCCGCTCCGGCCGCTCGAGGCCTCCGGTACGTCCGGCATGAAGTGCGCCCTCAACGGCGCGCTCAACCTCTCCATCCTCGACGGGTGGTGGGACGAGATGTATGACGGCCGCAACGGCTGGGCGATCCCGACCGCCGACGGCGTGGACGACCCGGCACGCCGTGACGAGCTCGAGTCCGCGGCACTGTACGACCTCATCGAGAACGTCGTCGCCCCTCGGTTCTACGACCGGGACTCCGACGGCATCCCGCGCCGCTGGCTCGAGAACATGCGGCACACGCTGTCCGACCTCGGGCCCAAGGTCCAGGCCACCCGTATGGTCCGCGACTACGTGGAGAAGCTGTACACGCCCACCGCGGCCTCCTACCGCCGGATGAACGAGGACTTCGCCGGTGCGCGGGAGCTCGCGGACTGGAAGGCACGCATCCGTGCGGGCTGGCCGCAGGTCCACGTGGAGCACGTCGAGTCCGAGGGAATGCCCGACGAGGTCTCCATCGGTGACATGCTCGCGCTGAACGCCTACGTGAACCTGGGCGAGCTGCGTCCCGAGGACGTCGAGGTGCAGATGGTGCACGGCCGCGTGGCCGAGGACGACTCCCTCAGCGACTTCCAGGTGGTCCCGATCGAGCAGGCGGAGGACGCCGGGGGCGGGCGGTTCGTCTTCAGCCTCACGCACGAGTTGGGCGTGTCCGGTCCCTTCGGGTACGCGGTCAGGGTGGTCCCGGCGCATCCCGGCCTCGCCGGCTACACGGAACTCGGCCTCGTCGCGAACGCCTCACAGTAGGTTCGGCGAGGGAAGGGCCCCACGGATCATTCCGTGGGGCCCTTCCACATCACCATCGGCGATCGGGGCGGCGTCAGTACACCATCTGCATGGCGGTGCGGACGTCGTCCAGCGTGGCCTCGGCGACGGCGTTGGCGCGCCGGTTCCCCTCGCGCAGCACGTCGCGGAGCCCGCCGGGGTCCGCGAGGTACTCGGCGCGCCGGGCCCGCACGGGTGCGAAGCGTTCGTTGACGGCCTCGGTCACCAGCCTCTTGAGGCCCCCGCCGCCGGCGTCGCCGAGCTCCTCGGCCACCTCGACCGGGTCACGGTCCAGGCACAGGGCGGCGAGTAGGACGAGGTTGGACACCTCCGGCCTGCCGGCCGGGTCGAAGGTGATGTGCCGGTCCGCGTCGGTGACGGCCTTCCGGATGAGCCGTGCCGTGGTGTCGGCGTCCATCCCCAGCTCGATGGTGTTCCCCTTCGACTTGGACATCTTCGTGCCATCCATGCCGAGGAGGAGGGGGACAGCACCCAGGAGCGCCTCCGGCTGGGGGAACACCGGCTCGGCCTGGACCGCCCGCCCGTACCGCTCGTCGAACCTCCGCGCGATCACGCGCGTCTGCTCGATGTGCGGGAGCTGGTCCTTCCCGACCGGGACGAGGTTGGCCCGGCAGAACAGGATGTCGGCAGCCTGGTGGACCGGGAACGTGAGCATGAGGCCGGTCATCGGACGGCCGGAGGACTCCAGCTCATCCTTCACCGTGGGATTGCGCCGCAGTTCCGAGTCGCTCACCAGCGACAGGAACGGCAGGACGAGTTGGTTCAGTGCCGGCACCGAGGAGTGGGTGAAGATGGTCGTCCGCTCCGGGTCGATCCCGATGGCGAGGTAGTCGGCGAGCGCGTTCAGGACGTTGTCCTGGATGTCGCCCACGCCCTCGCGGTCGTAGATGACCTGGTAGTCGGCGACGACGAGGAAGGACTCGACGCCGAGGTCCTGCAACCGCACCCGGTTCGCGAGCGAGCCGAAGTAGTGGCCGATGTGCAGATGGCCGGTCGGCCGGTCGCCGGTGAGGATCCGGAATCCCGACGGATCGGCGGCGATCTCGCGTTCGATCTCGAGGGAGCGGAGGCGGGTGCGCTCGAGCGAGGCGGCGGACGCGGAGTCGGCCAGGTCGATGTCGGCTGTCATGCCCCCAGTCTAGGTGGCGGTCGCGAGGTAGACCTGCATCGACAGTGCCTCGACGGTGACCACCTCACCGGGGGCGACGGTGTCGGGCACACGGACGGGATTCTCCCGCTCGGAGTCCCAGACGAGGGTGTAGTTGTGGCCCCGCCCGGTCGGGATGACCACGTCGATCGGGTTGAGGTGGCCGTTCACGACCACGAGCGAGTCTCGTCCGTGCGGGTGTCCGGAGCGCAGCAACTGGATGAGGCGCTGGTGCGGGTCGTGCCACGCGTGGGCGGGCTTGGGCTCCCCGTCGGCGCCGTACCATGCGAGGTCCGGGATCGTGTCGCCGGGCAGGGGACGGCCCGTGGCGAACCGTGCGGGACGGAGGGAGGGGTTCTCCCTGCGCAGCTTGACGAGGTGCGCGACCGTCGCGAAGAGGGACTCCTGCCAGGGCTCCAGCTCCCAGTCCACCCAGGAGATCTCGTTGTCCTGGCAGTAGGCGTTGTTGTTCCCTCGTTGCGTGCGGCCGATCTCGTCCCCCGCCACGAGCATCGGGGTGCCGGCCGAGGTCAGGAGGGAACCGAGGAGGTTGCGCATCGAGCGGCGCCGGAGCGCGAGGATGACGCCGTCGGGATCCTCCGAGGATGCCGGACCCTCGGAGCCGTGGTTCCACGAGTGGTTGTCGTTGGTGCCGTCGCGGTTGTCCTCGCCGTTCGCGTTGTTGTGCTTCCGGTCGTACGAGGTGAGGTCCCGCAACGTGAACCCGTCGTGCGCGGTGATGAAGTTGACCGAGGCGAGTGGCGACCGGCCACCCGGCACCTCCCCGTGGCCGAACAGGTCGGCGGAGCCGGCGAGTCGATACCCCAGGTCCGCCGGCGACTGCCCGGCGTGCCCCTTGGACTGCGCGGCCGCGTCGGAGAGCCAGAACGTGCGCAGGGAGTTGCGGTACCTGTCGTTCCAGTCCGCCATCGGGGCCGGGAACTGGCCGGTCCGCCAGCCGTAGGGCCCGAGGTCCCAGGGCTCCGAGATCAGCTTGGTGTCCCGGAGCACGGGATCGGTGGTCATCGCGACGAGGAACGCGTGGTAGGGCGTGAAGTGCTCCTGGTGCCGCCCGAGGGTGACCGCGAGGTCGAAGCGGAACCCGTCGACCCCCACCTCGCTGACCCAGTAGCGCAGCGAGTCGAGCGTGAGCTGGACCGCGCGGGTGTGGCGGAAGTCCACCGTGTTGCCGCATCCGGTGTAGTCGAGGTAGTGGTTCGCCTCGTCCAGCAGGTAGTAGGTGGGGTTGTCGAGTCCCCGGAGGGAGTACGTGGGACCACCCATCCCGCCCTCGGCCGTGTGGTTATACACCACGTCGAGGATCACCTCGATGCCGGCCTCGTGGAGCAGGTGCACCATCCCCTTGAACTCGGCGAGCACGGCGGCGCCGCCAGCGTCCTGCGACTCGGCGGTGGCGTAGGACGGCTCGGGGGCGAAGAACGCCAGGGTGTTGTAGCCCCAGTAGTTGGGAAGCCCGCGCTCGACGAGGGCGGGTTCCGGCGCCTTCGCGTGGATCGGGAGGAGTTCGAGCGCGGTGACCCCGAGTCGCTTGAGGTGGGAGATCGTGTACGGGTGGGCCAGTCCGGCGTAGGTGCCCCGGAGTCGCTCCGGCATGCCCGGCAGGAGCATCGTGAGGCCACGGACGTGCGCCTCGTAGATGACGCTGTCCTCCCAGGCGCGGCGTGGCCTGGAGTCGTACGCGCTGAACGGGGAGTCCACGACGACTCCGCGGGGCACGTGCTGCGAGGAGTCGAGCGGTGACGCCAGGTGCGGGATCCCCGGCCGTCCGCCCTCCCACGCATAGTCGTAGACCTCCGGACCGTGCACCGTGTCGCCCTCGATCGCGCGCGCGTACGGATCGAGGAGCAGCTTGGCGGGATTGTGGCGGAGCCCGGCCGCCGGATCCCACCGTCCCCAGACGCGGAATCCGTAGCTGGTGCCGGCCGTCACGCCCGGGACGTGCCCGTGCCAGATCCCGAGCGACGGTCCTGCGAGCGTGTGGTTGACCTCGATGCCGTCGTGGAGGAAGCACACATCGACCCGGCTCGCCCGCGTGGCGACCACCGCGACGTCGACGCCGTCGCCCACGAGGTGGACGCCCATCCGGTGCATGTCACGGGCGGGTGCCGTGACCGGGTTCGGTGGGGTCTCGACGAACGTCACCATGACATTCAACCGTATTTCGGTTGCCCGCCGGGAATCGCACGGCAACCTGTGGACGACCAGGCATGGGACCTTGGTCACGTTTGGCGTTCCGTCCCCGTGCGCGGTGGCCCGGCGGGAAGGCGGGATGGCACGCTGGTGGGATGAAGATCGTCGTCTGCGTGAAGCAGGTCCCGGACATCCAGTCCGAGCGCACCATGGAGGACGGCCGGCTCGTGCGCGGTCGCGACGACGGGCTCAACGAACTGGACGAGAACGCGGTCGAGGCCGCGGTCTCGCTCGCCGAGCGGCACTCGGGCACCGTCACCGCCCTGACGATGGGTCCCGCCGAGGCCGGCGACGCCCTCCGGCGGGCCCTCCAGATGGGCGCCGACGACGCGGTCCACGTCCTCGACGACGCACTGGCGGGGGCGGACGTGGGTGTCACCGCCCGCGTCCTCGCCGCCGCGATCCGGCTCGTGGAGTCCGACGGCCCGGTCGACCTGGTCGTGACCGGCATGGCCACCATGGACTCGTTGACCTCGATGCTGCCCGACGCGCTCGCCGTCGCCCTCGCCCTCCCCGCCCTCACCCTCGCGGCCGAGGTGGAGTGCGACGGCGCCACCGCCCGGATCACCCGCACCATCGGGGAGCACACCGAGGTCCTGTCCGCCCCGCTACCGGTACTCCTGTCCGTCACGGACCAGGCGAACGAGCCCCGCATCCCCAACTTCGCCTCCATGAAGGCGGCCCGCGGGCGCCCGGTCAGGACGGTCGGCCTGGCTGACCTCGGGCTGGACGACGTCCGTCCCGCCACGGCGGTCCTCACCGCCACCCCCCGGCCCCCGCGCGCGCCGGGCACGATCGTCACCGACACGGGGGACGCAGGCGAACGCCTCGCCGCGTTCCTCCGCGGGAGGGGGCTGGCCTGATGCATGTCCTCGTCGTCCTCCCGCCCCGCCTCTCGTCCGCGCACCTCGAGGCGATCGCCGCAGCCCGCACGCTCGGCACCGTCACGGCACTCGTCACCGGTGAGCCCGACGTCGGGACTCTCGCGCGCCACGGCGTCGGACACGTCATGGTCCCCGAGGCCACCGAGAGCTCCGAGCCGGCCGCCGTTGCCGACGCCGCCGTGGCCGCCGTGCGGGCGCTCGCACCCGACGCCGTCGTGCTCACCTCGTCCTTCGCGGGCAAGGCCGTCGCGGGGCGCCTCGCCGTCCTCCTCGACTGTGGAGCGGTCAGCGACGTCACCGCGCTGCGTGCCGAGGGTGGGACGGTGGTCGCGTCGAAGCCGGTGCTGCAGGGGACATGGGCCACCGAGTGCGCCGTCACGCGGGGCCCTGCCGTGATCACCGTGAAGCCCACCGCGTTCGAGGCGCTCGAGGCTCCCGGGCCCGAGCCGCAGGTCGAACGCCTCGCCGTCGAACTGAGCGCCGCCACTCGTGCCGTCACGGTCGAGGCGCGGGACGGGCGCCCCACCTCCGGGCGGCCGCCGCTGGAGGAGGCACGGGTCGTCGTCGCCGGGGGACGCGGGGTGGAGGGTGACTTCCGCCTCGTCGAGGAACTCGCGGACGTCCTCGGAGGCGCGGTGGGGGCGACACGCGTGGCCACCGACGAGGGCTGGATCGACCACGCCGCCCAGATCGGCCAGACCGGCGCGACCATCTCCCCCCGGCTGTACGTGGGGGTCGGGATCTCGGGTGCCATCCACCACACCGCGGCACTCCAGGGGGCCGAGGTGGTGGTGGCGGTCAACACCGATCCCGACGCGCCCATCTTCGAACTGGCGGACTTCGGAGTCGTGGGGGACCTGACGGAGGTCCTCCCGCAGGCGATCGCCGCGCTGCGCGAGTGACCTACCTCGACCACGCCGCCACCACGACGGTGCGGCCCGAGGCACGGACGGCCTACCTGGAGGCACTCGGGCGCACCGGCAACCCAGCAGCCGTCCACGCCGCGGGCCGGGAGGCACGCCGGCTCCTCGAGGAGGCCCGGGAGACCGTCGCGGGCCTGATCGGGTGCGACCCGGCGGAGGTGGTCTTCACCTCCGGCGGGACCGAGGCCGACAACCTGGCGGTGATCGGGACCGCGCGGGCACGGCGGCGCGCCGGCGCGCGCCGCGTCGCCGTCAGTGCGGTCGAGCACCACGCCGTGCTCGACCCCGCACACGCCCTGGCCGCGGAGGGCTTCGGGATCGACGTGCTGCCGGTGGACGGTGACGGCCGCCTCGCTCCCGCAGCGCTGGACGCCCTCACCCGCGACACGGCGGTTGTCTCGGTGATGTGGGCGAACAACGAGACCGGGGTGGTGCAGCCGCTCGGCCCGGTCGTGGAACGGGCCCACGCCCTCGGCGTGCCCGTTCACACGGACGCCGTCCAGGCGGCCGGGCACGTGCCCGTGGACTTCCGGGCCGTGGGCGTCGACCTCCTCAGCCTCTCCGGCCACAAGGTGGGGGCCCCGGTGGGGATCGGCGCGCTCATCGCGCGACGGGACTCCCCACTGGAGCCGCTCAGCCACGGCGGCGGCCAGGAGCGCGGCGTGCGGTCCGGGACGGCGAACGTGCCCGGTGCCGCCGCGCTGGCCGCAGCGCTCGCCGCTGCCGTCGACGGCGTGGCCGTGGAGGCGGAACGACAGCGGGCCCTGCGGGACGGGATCCTCGCGTCGCTCGAGTCCCTGGACGGCGTCCATCCGACCGGGACCTCCCTTCCTCCCGACCAGCGCCACCCGGGGATCGCCCACGCGGTGCTCGACGGCGTGGATGCGGACTCGTTGCTCTTCGCGCTCGACAGGGCCGGCATCGCCGCGTCCGCGGGCTCCGCGTGCCGGGCGGGCGTGCACGAGCCGTCGCACGTCGCCCTCGCCATGGGATGGGACCCGGAACACGCCCGGGGCACGCTGCGTTGTAGCGTGGGGTGGGACACCACCGCTGCCGATGTCGCTGCGTTCGCCGCGGCCGTCGGGGACGCCGTCGGGCGCGCGCGGCGCGCCCATCGAGCCTGAGGGAGCCGATGCAGGTACTGGCCGCACTGTCCGGGGGAGTGGACTCCGCCGTCGCCGCCGCGCGCGCCGTCGACGCGGGCCACGACGTCGTCGGCGTCCACATGGCGCTCTCGCGCTCCCGGGCGCAGCACCGGACCGGGTCGCGGGGATGCTGCTCGATCGAGGACGCCTCCGACGCCCGCCGCGCGGCCGATGTCCTCGGGATCCCCTTCTACGTGTGGGACCTGTCCGAGGAGTTCCAGGAGACGGTCGTCGCGGACTTCCTGGACGAGTACGCCGCCGGCCGTACGCCCAATCCGTGCGTGCGGTGCAACGAGCACATCAAGTTCTCCGCCCTCCTCGACCGGGGGCTGGCCCTCGGCTTCGACGCCGTCGCGACCGGCCACTACGCCCGCATCCTGCCGGGACCCGAACTGCATCGCTCCCTCGACCCGCTCAAGGACCAGAGCTACGTCCTCGCGGTCATGGGCCGGGAGAGGCTCTCGCGGGCGCTGTTCCCGCTCGGGGACGTGGCCTC
>RZYE01000352.1 GCA_009930425.1 Actinomycetota bacterium
GGCCCAGGGCCACCGGTCGCACGCCCGTTCCACCAGCTCGGGCCGCACCACCACGCAGGCGGTCCGATGACGTCGCGCGTCCACGAGGGCGAGGCCGGACGCCAGCCCCACGCCGTGCTGGAGTTCGAGGACCCCCATCTCGTCGAGCACGAGGAGGTCCGCTTCCGGGGGGATGTGGTCGAGGACCGCGTTGCCCCAGGAGAGGGCGTCGTCGTCGAAGATCCAGCGCGCCCGCGGGAGGTGCGAGCTGGGAGGGGCGCCCGCACCTCGCCCGGAGGCGAGGCGGCGGCGTTCGCCCGTCACGACGTCGACGAGCTCGATCGCCACCCGCACGCCGTCGTCGAGGACGTGGGGCGAGAGCACGCCGGCAACTGCCACGCCACGCGCCCGCGCCTCGTCCACCAGTCCCGAGCACCACGTGGTCTTGCCCGCACCGCGGCCACCGGTGACGACGACGAGCCGTCCCTCCGTGGCGGCGAGGCTGGCCACGGTGTCGGCGGGGTTCTCGAGCGGCGCGCGCATCCCTCTCCTGATCGGGGCATCGTTGCGTCCTTCTGGCCTGCAGGATACTTCACCCGCGCAGCCGTCCCTCGGGGCCGGTGCAGCAGGCGGACAGGCAGTGTGATCAGGAGAATGCGAGGTAGGCGGCGAGTACGAGCATGACCACTCCGATGACGAGGTCGAGGACTCGCCACGTCGTGGGCCTCCCGAGCGGGCCGGACAGGGCGTGGGCGCCGAAGCCCAGCCCGGTGAACCAGGCCGCCGAGGCCACCATCGCCCCACCCGCGAAGGCCCAGCGCAGTCCGCCGTGGGCGTTGGCGAGGCTCCCCAGCATCACCACGGTGTCCAGGTAGACGTGCGGGTTCAGGAAGGTCAGGGCAGCAGCCGTCAGGGCGACGGAGCCGCGGGAGCGTGCGGGGGCGTCCGCGAGGGCGCCGGGCCGGGCCGCGGAGCGGAAGGAACGGATCGCGAACCAGAGCAGGTAGGCGGCCCCGGCCCAGCGGAGGACGTCGAGGGCGGCCGGGAAGCGCGCCACCACGGCGCCGATCCCCAGCGTTCCCGCCGCGATCAGGAGGATGTCCGCCGCCAGGCACACGGCGACGACGGCGCCCACGTGCTCCCGCCGCAACCCCTGCCGCAGCACGTAGGCGTTCTGCGCGCCGATTGCCACGATGAGGGCCAGGCCGGCGGCGAAGCCGGTGAGGCCGGTGATCAGGGCGGGAGGCACGGGCACGAGGGTACCGCCGTCCTCTGGCATGCTGGTGGCCGTGCCCACCGCCGCCCGTCCCGTCCCGCCGGCGTGGCGGCTCCTGCCGGCGGCGCTCGTCTCCCTGTCCGCGTTCCTGCTGTTCGCGCTGCTGCTCCCCGGGTGGGGTCACGCCCTGCTCCTCGCGAGCGTGGTGGCCGCCTGGCTCGTGGACCGGGAGCTGGGCAAGGACCTGACGTTGATCGGGTTGGGGATCGCCATCGTGTCCACCACCTCGGTGGAGGCGGACGTGAGCTGGGACCGGTTCCTGACGATCGGGACCGTGCTCACGCTGGCGTTCGTGGTGCCGCTGGCCGTGGACCGCCTCGTGTGCCGGCGGCGCGCGATCACGTTCCCGTGGCGCACCGGCCAACCGTGGCTGCCGATGCAGAAGGCCTACGTGGTCGCCGTGCCGCTGCTGGGCTGGGCGATCCTGCCGTTCTACTTCATCCGCTCTGGCGCCTACCAGAACTGGCCGCACATCACCACGGGCAGCGAGCTGGTGCGCTTCTTCCTCGGCGTGAACTTCGTGGGCCTGTGGGACGGACTCTTCTTCATCATCACGTGCTTTGCCCTGCTGCGGCGGCACTTCGGGGTGTGGACGGCCAACGTGCTGCAGGCCGTCATCTTCGTGTCCTTCCTCTGGGAGCTGGGCTACCGCTCGTGGGGGCCGCTGCTCACCATCCCGTTCGCCCTGCTCCAGGGCTGGATCTTCACCCGCACCAAGTCCCTCACCTACGTGGTGGTGGTCCACCTGCTGTTCGACGTCATCGTGTTCCTCGCGATCATCCACGCCCACAATCCGCACTGGATCCCGATCTTCATCTACTGAGAGGAGCGCCCCGTGCGCGTCACCGAACGTGAGATCACCGCTCCCGTCAGCCTCACGACGCCGGACGGC
>RZYE01000353.1 GCA_009930425.1 Actinomycetota bacterium
AACATCGCCCAGTTCGCCGAGGTGGGCTCGGGCAACATGAACTGGCCGAAGCTCCTGCCCGCCGCCCTCGACGCCGGTGCGGAGTACTTCTTCGTGGAGCAGGACGACACCTATGGCCGCGACCCCTACGACTGCCTGACCGACTCCCGGAAGTACCTCAGGTCGATCGGTTACTGACCCGCTCGGGGTGAGGGGGCGAGGGGCCCGCCGGTGCTGCCGGCGGGCCCCTTCCGCGCGTCGAGGGCCACGCCCGCCCGCCGGAGCTCGAGGGCCGCCAGTTGCGCGACGACGTCGGGACGCCCGATCCGCCAGTCGTGGGCGGGAGTGGGGCTCACCCTCGTGAGCGTCCCGACGGGCTGGGTGGCGAGCGCGCGCAGGGCGAGGAGGTCGAGGGGGTCCTCGCTCGCGAGGAGCAGGGTGAGCGCGCGGGCGCGGCGGGCGAACGCGATCCGGAACAGGAGCCACGGCAGCACCACGAGCACCACGGGGAGCAGCGCCGTCGTGACCCCCGCGATGAGGGCGGTGCGGTCCACGTATGCCACGAGGTCGGCGCCCGCCTGGCGCATCGTCTCGCCGGCCGCGGCGGCGGCGTCGAAGGGGGTGGAGATGGCCTCGCCGAGCAGGGGGATGCCCTCCACCCGGGCGGCGACATCCGCGAGGGACCCCTGGAGGGAGTCCCCCGCGGCCTCGAGGCTGCGCGCGGGACCGAGCGCCCCGAGGACGGTGTCCCGGACTGCGAACCCGGTCCGCACCCAGATCACCACCCAGAGGAGCACGAGCGCGTCCGCGATGATCTGGCGGGTGCGGCGAGCGGGCAGGTCCGCGTAGAGCTTCATACTGCTGATTCAAACACTCCCCCTCTCAACCGGGGAGAGCGGAATCGTGTGCGGACAGCGCGCATGCACCCTCCCCACGCGAATCCGGCCTCCCTCACCGGAGGTGTGGAGTGCCCGCCGGAGGTCTGGAGTGCCCGCCGGAGGTCTGGAGTGCCCGCCGGAGTCCTACAGTGGTGGTGCTGGAGGAGGAGGGACCATGGGGATAGTCCGGATCATGGGAACGGCGGCGGTTGCCGGCCTGGCGACCACTGCGGTGCGCCGTCGGCTCGACGAGGTGCGACAGGTGCGCCGGTCCGTGGCCGAGTACCGCGAGCACTGGCGCGACCTCGCCGAGGCGCACGACCCGGACAGCGACGCGGTCCGCTACGTCGCGCTCGGGGATTCCGCGGCGCAGGCGGTCGGGGCGTCGACGCCGGAGGCCGGGTACGTGGCTGCCGTGGCGCAGCACCTGGCGGGAACCACGGGCCGGGACGTCGACATGTTCAATCTCTCGGTGTCCGGCGCGAAGGCCACGGACGTGCTGGAGGACCAGCTGCCCCGGCTGGCCGCGCTCGGGTTCGTTCCCGACGTCGTGACGCTCGGGATCGGCGGCAACGACGTCGTGGACCGGCGAATCTCCGTAGAGGCCTTCCTCGACACCATGGCGGAGGTGCTGGCCGAGCTGCCTCCCGGCAGCTACGTGGCGGATCCACCCGGCTTCCTGATCCCACCCTTCGAGGCGCGCTCCGACGCGATGGCAGTGGGAGTCCGGCCCCTCATCCGCGACGCCGGCCACCACCTGGTGGCCCTCCACCGGGCGACCCGGTCCGCCGGACACCTCGGCTGGGTGCGCAACGTCGCGGCGGACGCATTCCACCCGAATGACCGCGGCTACGCCGGCTGGGCAGCCGCGTTCATCGAGGCGTTGGAGTCTGCCGGGACCTAGGTCCGGTGTCGTCAAGATACCCTCGGGGGTATATTGGATCCCCTGAACCACAACGCCGTGCGCCGCCTCCTCATCCTCGGAGCCGGGACTGCAGGAACCATCACCGCCAACAAGCTGAGGGCCAAGCTCCCCGCCAGCGACTGGGAGATCACGGTCGTCGCGGAGAACGACATCCACGACTACAAGCCCTCCTACCTCTTCATCCCGTTCGGGATCAACGAGCCGGAGCAGGCACGCCGCTCCGCCCACACCTTCCTCCCCGACGGGGTCACCTTCGTCATGGGCCGGATCGGACTGGTCAAGCCGGAGGACAAGGTCGTCACCCTGGAGGACGGCCGCGAGCTCCCCTACGACTACCTCGTGATCGCCACCGGCGCCCACCCGCG
>RZYE01000354.1 GCA_009930425.1 Actinomycetota bacterium
TTCCTCCGGGACACCCTCGCAGGGTCCAACTCCCGGCGTCACCGAGGAACCTGTGGTCCTCGAGGAGAACGTGCTGGACATCGACTTCGGCGAACTCGTTGCTGGTACCGGCAGCGAGGAGCTGAAGAACATGCACCGCTACTTCAGCACTCGCGATGCCACGAGGAAGAATGACCGCACGGGAATCTTCGAGGGGTACAACCTCATCTTCATCACCGCCGAGGGATACTCCCACTACGCGGTGGACGAGGACGTCACCCCGACCCTCCACAGGATGACCCACGAGGGCTTCAACTTCACGAACTTCTACAATCCGATCTGGGGTGTTAGCACCTCGGACGGCGAGTACGTGGCCACCACGGGTCTCATCCCCAAGAGCGGGGTGTGGAGCATGTACAAGTCGGGGGCCAACTCCATGCCCTTCGCCATGGGAAACCAGTTGAGCCGCCTGGGGTACAGGACGCTGGCCTACCACAACCACACGTATGACTACTACGAGCGCGATGTCTCCCATCCCAACCTCGGGTACGTGTACAAGGGGCTGGGGAACGGGCTGCAGGTGACGCGGACCTGGCCGGAATCGGACCTCGAGATGATCGACGTCACCACGGAGGAGTTCGTGCACGACGAGCCCTTCCATGCGTACTACATGACCGTCAGCGGGCACCTGGAGTACAACTTCGGCGGAAACTTCATCGCCAAGAAGAACCGGGACCTGGTCCAGGGCCTCCCCTACACGGAGGCGGGGAAGGCCTACATGGCCACCCAGATCGAGCTGGACCGCGCGCTGGAGCTCCTCATGGAACGGCTGGAGGAGGCCGGCGTCGCGGACAGGACGCTGATCGTGATGAGCGCCGACCACTATCCCTACGGCTTGACGAAGGACGCGATCGATGACCTTGCCGGCCACGAGGTGGAGCGGAACTTCGAGCTCTACCGGAGCAGCCTGATCATCTACGCCAAGGGGATGGAGCCCGAGGTCATCGACCGCCCGGTGTCCAGCCTGGACATCATTCCCACGATCTCCAACCTCATGGGACTCGAGTTCGACTCCAGGCTGCTCATGGGCGTGGACATCTTCTCGGACAAGGATCCCCTGGTGATCTTCAGCAACCGGAGCTTCATCACGGACAAGGGCCGCTACAACAGCCTCACGGGCGAGTTCAGCCCTGCCGAGGGCGCGGAAGTGTCCGACGACTACCGGAGGCGCATCTCCGACGAGATCGATCGCCAGTTCGCCTACTCGACGATGATCCTCGACAACGACTACTACGGCCTCGTCGTCGACCGATAGCGGGTCACGGCAGGCCTGTGGCCTGCCACCGCCGGTGGTGCGACGACGACGACGCCGCCACTCGTCGTCGTCGCGCGCGGTGTCGCGCGTGGTGTCGCGCGTGCGCGCCACGTCACGAGGGTCGCAGGCGCGCCCGGCGGTGAGGGTGTCAGTGGTCTCTGGTTGGCTTGTTGCAGTGCTGGAGGACAAGGGGGCCGTGGTGTCGGTGTGTGCTGGGGATGTGTGGGCGGATCTCGGGGGCCGGGGGGTGGCCGGCGACGGCGTGGGAGAGGACGCGGTTGGTGACGCGGGTGAGCCCGTCCAGGCGCTCTCGTTGGAGGGGGCGGAGGTGTTACGGGTCCGGTTGCAGGGGGTGGCGGCGACGGCGGCGCAGGTGGAGCACGAGTTCCTGACTCTGGTGGGGGACTTCGATGCGGGGGGTGGGTTGGGGTGGTACCCGGACTTCGTGTCGGTGGCGCACTGGGTGTCCTACTACTGTTCGATGGCACCCGGGACAGCCCGGGAGCACGTCCGGGTGGCGCGGGCGCTGCGTCAGATGCCCCGGGTAAACGGGTTGATGCGCCAGGGGCGGTTGTCGTTCTCCAAGGTCCGGGAGGTCACCCGCCTGGTGGGGCGGGTGACGGACGAGGACGAACTGTGCGAGTTGGCTTTGGAGATGACGGCGTCGCAGTTGGCGCGCACGGTGCGCACCTTCCGGGGCGTGGACGGCACCCGCCTTCAGGCGGAGCTGTCCCGGGCCTTCACGGTGAGGGAGGCCGGGGAGGGGATGACCCGGGTGTCAGTGACCCTGCCGGCTGAGGAGGCCGCCGCCGTGGTCGCGGCGGTGGAGAAGGCCGCTCGGGCCGAGGCGGC
>RZYE01000005.1 GCA_009930425.1 Actinomycetota bacterium
GGGTCCCCGAGGCAGTCCTGGACGAGGACGGGCCGGTGCAGCCCGCGGTGGCGGAGGCGATGGCGCGGGGCGCCTGCGAGGTCCTCGGTTCGCGGTTCGCGGTGGCGACCACCGGCGTCGCCGGTCCCGGCCCCGCCGGCGGGGTCCCTGCCGGAACGGTGGTCGTCTCCGCCCACGACGCCGGCACTGGAATGTTCCTCACCCGTCGGCTCGCCCTCGCGGGAGATCGCGACGAGGTCCGCTGGGGTGCCGTCGTATCAGCACTTGGAACGCTCGCCGAACTCGCGGAACAAACGGGCGTTGCCAACCGTTGACCCAAGTGATGAACACCAACCGCACCCTCGCAGGCACCCGGCTCCGTGAGCACGCCGGGCCCGTGCCGCGCCCCACCTACACGGGCCGCTTCGCCAAGGAGTCGCCCGCGATCGTGCTGCGCCGCGAGATCGGCGACGTCCTGCGGGCGGTTCGCCAGCACCAGGGTCGGACGCTGCGCGAGGTGTCCTCCGCAGCCCAGGTCTCCCTCGGCTACCTCTCCGAGGTGGAGCGGGGACAGAAGGAGGCCTCCTCCGAACTCCTCGGTGCCATCTGCTCCGCCCTCGACGTACCCCTCTCCGTGGTGTTGCGGGAGGTCTCGGACCGCATCTCGCTGCTGGAAGGCGTGTCGATCCCCGACACGGTGCCCGCCGAGTTGGTCGAGCGCTCCATGGTCCGCACCCGCTGACCGTGAAGAGGTCGGAGTTCCGCACCGCCCTGTCGCAGTACTTCGAGCCGCGGTACGCGCAGGCCGTCCTCCATGACCTGAGACTCCCGGCGATCGGATCCCGCACTCCGGCCGAGGCGCTCGAGGCGGAGGAGGACCCGCAGCGCGTCTGGGATGCGGTGTGCGCCGAGCTGCGCCTCCCGGAGGACGCACGCTTCCCGCACCGGGCGGACGTCGCGAACTGAGCGACACGCCGGGGCGAAGGCTGGCCTCGAACACCTGTTCGCCGTACTGTGTCCACATGTGATGGCTGTGTCGCGGCGTCCACAGGTGGTGGGAGTCGCGGAACGGGATGTCAGTGGCCGGGCATACAGTCACATCGAACCGTCCGGAGAGGGCGGTACGAGGAAGGCCAGTCCTGTAGGAGGCGGGCTTCCCCGCCGGACCGGAGAGGTGAACGACCATGGCCGCACCAGTGGCAGACCGCGCGAAGGCACTCGAATCAGCACTCGCGCAGATAGACAAGAACTTCGGCAAGGGTTCGGTCATGAGGCTGGGCGACGATTCGCGTCCGCCCGTCGCCGTCATCCCGACCGGCTCCGTCGCGTTGGACATCGCGCTGGGCATCGGTGGCCTGCCGCGTGGGCGCGTGGTGGAGATCTACGGTCCGGAATCCTCCGGCAAGACCACCGTCGCCCTTCACGCGGTGGCGAATGCGCAACGCGCAGGCGGGATCGCCGCCTTCATCGACGCGGAGCACGCCCTGGACCCCGACTACGCCAAGAGGCTCGGCGTGGACACGGACGCACTCCTGGTCTCCCAGCCGGACACCGGTGAGCAGGCCCTCGAGATCATGGACATGCTGATCCGTTCCGGAGCGCTCGACATCATCGTCGTCGACTCCGTCGCGGCGCTCGTTCCCAAGGCGGAGATCGAGGGGGACATGGGGGACTCCCACGTGGGCCTGCAGGCGCGGCTGATGTCGCAGGCGCTGCGCAAGATCACCGGGGCACTGTCCTCCTCGGGCACCACCGCGATCTTCATCAACCAGCTGCGGGAGAAGATCGGTGTGTTCTTCGGGTCCCCGGAGACCACGACGGGCGGCAAGGCGCTCAAGTTCTACTCCTCGGTTCGGCTCGACGTGCGCCGGATCGAGACCCTCAAGGAGGGCTCCGAGTCGGTCGGCAACCGGACGCGCGTGAAGGTCGTGAAGAACAAGATGGCCCCGCCGTTCAAGCAGGCGGAGTTCGACATCCTCTACGGCCACGGCATCTCCCGGGAGGGCAGCCTCCTCGACCTCGGCGTGGAGCACGGCATCGTGCGGAAGTCCGGTGCCTGGTACACCTACGAGGGTGACCAGCTCGGGCAGGGCAAGGAGAACTCCCGGCGCTTCCTGATCGACAACCCGGAGCTCGCCGAGGAGATCGAGGTGAAGATCCTCACGAAGCTCGGGATCGGGGTGGGCGCAGCTGTTCCCGAGGCGAAGCCGGCGGTTCCCGAGGGGTTCTAGTGTCGGGCAGGCGGTGGGCTCGTCCCGGGGACGAGCCCACCGGTACCCGTCCGGCAGATCCCGCTGCGCTGGAGGCCGAGGCACGCACGATCGTCCTGCGCCAGCTCGGGATGCGGGCGCGCACCCGGGAGCAGTTGGCAGCGAGGCTGCTGGACCGCGGCATCCCGGAGGTGGTTGCCACCCGCGTGCTGGACAGGTTCGAGGAGGTCGGCCTCGTTGACGACTCCGCCTACGCCGAGATGCTGGTGCGCACCCAGCGCGAGTCCAGGGGACTCTCCCGGCGCGCCCTTGCCCGCGAGATGCGCTCCCACGGCGTCGCCGATGAGACTGCTGCCGCCGCGCTCGAGGACGTGAGCCGCGAGGACGAGGAGGCGACCGCGCTCGCCCTCGCCCGGAGGAAGGCGGCGGCCACCCGCGACCTTGAGCGCCCCGTACGCGAACGGCGGATCGCTGCGATGCTCGGCAGGAAGGGCTACGGAGTCGACGTGGTGGTGCGGGTGACACGTCGCGTGCTGGACGAGGACTGAGGAGCCGCAGGTCCAAAGGACGGACGCACGGCCGCGAACCGGGATATGAACGAGGGGTGGAAACCACCATCGCCCTGCCCATCGACCAGGTCGCCACCGCGGCCGGTATCGATCCGGGCCTCCTCGAACCCCATGGCCGATTCGTCGCGAAGCTCCCGCTCGAGCTGGACGGGCCACCCACCGCTGCCCTGGTGCTCGTCACCGCGATCACCCCGACCCCGCTGGGCGAGGGCAAGACGACCACTGCCATCGGCCTCGCACAGGGGCTCGCACGCCTGGGCCACCGGCCGGTGCTCGCGCTCCGGCAGCCATCGCTCGGTCCCACGTTCAGCATCAAGGGCGGCGCGGCCGGGGCCGGCCGCAGCCAGGTCGTCCCCAGTGAACTGCTGAACCTGCACCTCACCGGGGACTTCCATGCGGTGACCTCGGCCCACAACCTGCTCGCGGCGATGGTCGACAACCACCTCCACCACGGAAACGCCACCGGCCTCGACCCGCACACGATCACCTGGCCCCGGGTGCTGGACGTCAACGACCGCGCGCTCCGGCACATCGTCGTCGGCCTCGGTGGCCGTGTCGACGGCGTCCCACGCCAGGCCTCGTTCGAGATCACCGCGGCCTCCGAGGTCATGACGATCCTCGCCCTGGCCCATGACCTCGCGGACCTCCGGGCGCGCCTCGCGCGGATCGTGGTGGGCTATCGCTTCGACGGCTCGGCCGTCACGGCAGAGGATCTCGGCGCGGCCGGATCGATGGCGGTCCTGCTCCGGGACGCCCTGCGGCCGAACCTCATGCAGACCTCGGAGGGAACCCCCGCGATCATCCACACCGGGCCGTTCGGCAACATCTCCACGGGCAACTCGTCCGTGGTCGCCGACCTCGTGGGCGCCCGGCTCGGTGACTTCCTCATCACCGAGGCCGGCTTCGGTACGGACCTCGGCGCGGAGCGCTACGTCAACATCAAGTCACGGGAGACCGGGTTGGCCCCCCGGGTGGCCGTGGTCGTCGTGACCGTGCGCGCGCTGAAGGCCCACAGCGGGCACTTCACGATCCTCCCGGGCAAGGCGCTCCCCCCCGAACTGTTCCAGGAGGATCCGGCCGCCGTTCGCGCCGGGCTGCACAACCTCGATCACCATCTCGCGACGGTCCGCCGCTGGGGCGTGCCCGCAGTGGTCGCCCTCAACGCCTTCCCGGAGGACCGGCCCAGCGAGCACGCCGTCGTGCTCGAGCATGTCGCGACGCAGGGCGTTCCCGCCGTCGTGGCCCGGCATGTCGCCGACGGTGGCGAGGGTGCAGAGGACCTCGCCCGCGCCGTCGTCGCGGCCGCAGGGCAGGACGCCACCCTCGTGCGGGACTACGAGCTGGACGAGCCGCTGGCGGACAAGATCGAGGCCGTCGCGCGCCGTGTCTACGGAGCCCGCGGGATCGAGCTGAGCCGGGAGGCGGCGCGAGAACTGGACCGCTTCACGGGCCTCGGCTTCGGGGGCCTTCCCGTCGTGGTGGCGAAGACGCACCTCTCCCTCACCCACCAGCCGCGCCTCGTGGCGGACGACTGGCTCCTCCCGGTGCGGGAGGTGCGGCTCGCCGCCGGGGCCGGTTACGTGTACGCCATCTGCGGGACCATGTCCACCATGCCGGGGCTGCCCACCCACCCGAACGCCGAGAGGATCGACCTGGACGCCGTCGGTGAGGTCACGGGCCTGATCTGAAGCCGCCACACCGCACCGCTTACACTGTGGGCGATGCGCACCTACCACGTTCGCACCCTCGGGTGCCAGATGAACGTCCATGACTCCGAGCGGCTCGCCGGCCTGCTCGACGTGGCGGGCTACCTCCCGGCCGCGGCGGTTCCCGAGGCGCTCGCGCGGGCAACCGAGGCCGGCGACGGCGGTGCGGACGTCGTCGTCATCAACACCTGCTCGGTGCGCGAGAACGCGGCCACCCGCCTCTTCGGCAACCTCGGACAGCTCGCCGCCGTGAAGCGCGAGCGGCCCGGGATGCAGATCGCCGTCGGGGGCTGCCTCGCCCAGCAGATGCGCGCGGGGATCGTGGAGCGGGCGCCTTGGGTGGACGTCGTGTTCGGCACCCACAACCTGGACGTCCTGCCCGCGCTCCTCGACCGTGCCCGCCACAACGCCGAGGCGCAGGTGGAGATCGAGGAGTCGCTCAAGGTGTTCCCGTCCACGCTGCCCACGCATCGCGAGAGCGTCTACGCGGCCTGGGTGTCCATCTCGGTCGGCTGCAACAACACCTGCACCTTCTGCATCGTGCCGCAGTTGCGCGGCCGGGAGAGGGACCGGCGTCCCGGGGACGTCCTCGCCGAGGTGGCAGCAGTCGTCGCGGAGGGCGCGCTGGAGGTGACGCTGCTCGGCCAGAACGTCAACTCCTACGGCGTGAGCTTCGGCGAGCGCGGCGCCTTCGCCCAGCTGCTGCGGGCCTGCGGGGACGTCGAGGGGCTCGAGCGGGTGCGCTTCACCTCGCCCCACCCGGCCGCCTTCACCGATGACGTCATCGCGGCGATGGCGGAGACCGGCAACGTGATGCCCTCGCTCCACATGCCGCTCCAGTCCGGTTCGGATTCCGTGCTGCGCGCCATGCGCCGTTCGTACCGGGCCGAACGCTTCCTCGGGATCCTGGACCGCGTCCGGGACGCGATCCCCGACGCCGCCATCACCTCGGACATCATCGTCGGCTTCCCCGGCGAGACGGAGGAGGACTTCCGGGCCACCCTCGACGTCGTGGAGGCCTCCCGCTTCTCTGCGGCCTTCACGTTCCAGTACTCGCCTCGCCCCGGCACGCCTGCGGCGGACCGGGACGACCAGGTGCCCGCGGACGTCGTGGCCGAGCGCTACCAGCGGCTGCTGCGGCTGCAGGAGCGCATCTCCACCGAGGAGAACGAGGCGCAGGTGGGCCGGGAGGTGGAAGTGGTCGTCGCCGAGGGGCTCGGGAGGAAGGACTGTGCCACGGCCCGTGTCAGCGGCAGGGCCCGTGACAACCGGCTCGTCCACGTGGCGCTCCCCGCCGAGGGCGAGGCGCCGCGGCCCGGGGACGTGGTGCGCGCCGTCGTCACGCACGGAGCTCCCCACCACCTCGTGGCGGACTCGGCCGTGGCGACCGGCGTGCTACCCGTGCGCCGCACGCGCGCCGGGGACGTCTGGCAGGCACGGCGGGAGGCGCCGTCCCCGGGGGTGGCGCTCGGCGTTCCCACGGTCCGCCGCTGACGTCAGGGGGGTGCGCCCAGCGCGCGGAGGAACGCGACCCCGGTGGAGAGCGCGCAGTCGAGGTGGGCGAGCAGCTGCTCGTCGGACAACCCCTCGGCGAGCGAGACCAGGTAGCGCGTGACCACGGTGACGCCGCCGTCCACCGGCCGGGTGACGCAGGTGGGCCAGCGGTGGTCACGGTTCCAGTCGTTCGTCGCCATGAGGAGGGCCGGCCGGTGCCACTCCTCGACCACATGCCCCCACGATCCCTCCACGACGAGGATCCCGTCCTGGATCGCGAGGTCGAACGCGAAGCCGTCCCACGTCCCGGTCACGTGATCGCCTGATGTCCGGGTGACGTAGCCGCGTCTCGCCAGCGCGACCGCCACCCGGGAGAGCGTGAGCTCGCGGGTCAGTTCGGGACCGTCAGGGAGGGGGCTCATGACATGCCGAACGGGTCCGGGAAGGCGTGGTCCAGCGCCGCGAGCGCTCGGGGGAGGTCGTCCATCGCCCGGCCGACGATCCCCGCGAGCTGTGCGTCGGTGACACCGGCAGGCAGCCAGTGGGCGCCCTGGGCGAGCACCACGATCTCACCGCGGTCGGTGACGGTCAGCGAGAGCGCGGGACCGGACGACGTCCGGTTCGCCATGTCGACGACGTCGCGGACCCGTGCCTGGTGGTCCACGGAGATGCGGCGCGGCCAGCGACACCGCAGCACGAGCGCTGCCGCCGGGGGGCCCACGACCACGACCTCGACCGTTCCGAAGGAACGCTGCACGAGGAAGCGACCCGCGCCGTCGGAGTACCGCTCCCGGTTGCCGAGCGCTGCGGCCACACGGTCCTCGTCGAGGGGCAGAACCGCCTGTGGGACCATGGACACCATGCTACGACCGGTGATCGCCGTGGTCGGGGCGACGGCGACGGGAAAGTCGCAGCTCGCGCTGGACCTGGCAGAGTCGCTGGGCAACGCGCAGGTGGTGAACGCGGACTCGATGCAGCTCTACCGCGGCATGGACATCGGGACCGCGAAGGTCCCCCCGGGCGAGCGGCGCGGCGTACCGCACCACCAGCTCGACGTGCTGGAGCCGAGCCAGGAAGCCTCGGTCGCCGCCTACCAGCGGTACGCGCGCGCCGACGTCGAGCGCATCCGCGCGGCGGGGGACTGGGCGGTGGTGGCCGGCGGGTCCGGACTGTACGTGCAGGCCCTGCTCGACGAGCTCGAACTCCCGGGAACCGACCCGGTCCTGCGCGCCGGGATCGAGGCCCGGCTCGCCCGGCTGGGGCCCCGGGCACTGCACGACGAGCTGCGTGCCGTGGACCCGGTGGCCGCCGGGATCATCGACCCGCGCAACAGCCGGCGCGTGGTGCGAGCGCTCGAGGTGATCCGGCTCACCGGCGCCCCGTTCGCGGCCAGTCTGCCGCGCGGCGAGTCGCACTGGCCGTCGCTGCGGATCGGCCTGCGCGTGGAGGCTGGCGAGCTGGACCGCCGGATCGGGTTGCGGGCACACCGGATGCTGGCGGACGGACTCCTGGACGAGGTCGCTGTGCTGCCTCCGCTCTCCCGGACCGCCTCGCGCGCGACGGGCTACGCCGAGGCCCTCTCCCACCTCGCCGGGCGACTGACCCGGGAGGAGACCACCGACGCCATCGCGCTCGCCACCCGGCAGCTCGCGCGACGGCAGGAGAAGTGGTTCCGGAGGGATCCACGGATCCACTGGATCGACGCGTCGGACCCCGGTTCCGTGCTCGAGCTGGCCCTCAGTACGCTGGGGCAATGGCAGCGCTGAGCATGGTCAAGGGCCATGGCACCGAGAACGACTTCCTCCTCGTCGCGGACCCTGACGGAACGGTGCAGCTCGACGCCGCCACCGTCGCCCACTGGTGCGACCGGCAGCGGGGCATCGGGGCGGACGGCCTGATCGTGGCGGCCCCCGGCCCACTCGCCGGGTACGAGACCGGCGCCGCCTGGTTCATGGACTACCGGAACGCGGACGGCTCCCTCGCCGAGATGTGCGGGAACGGCATCCGCGTGCTGGTCGCCTTCCTCCGGCACCGTGGGCTGGTCCAGCTCGCCGACGGCGACTCCGTCCTCATCGCGACGCGCGGCGGCGACCGCCGGGTCTGGGTGTCGGGCGACGGCTACACGGTCGACATGGGGGACTTCAGCCTCCCTGGCGGGACGGACGCGACGCTGCGCGGCTTCGACGTCGCCGTGAAGCTCCCCGGCCTCGACCAGCGGCCGGGCCTGAGGGTCGCGATGCCCAACCCCCACACCGTGGTCGCCCTCGGTTCCATCGCCGACCTCGAGGGACTCGTCCTCGAGGGCGTCCACTACGATCCCGAGCCGGCCGAGGGGACCAACCTCGAGGTGGTCGTGCCGCTGGGGGAGACGCCCGAGGGGCGCGGCGCGCTGCGCATGCGGGTCCTCGAACGGGGGGTCGGGGAGACCCGGTCGTGCGGCACCGGGTGCTGTGCCGCCGCCGTCGCCGTGCGCGAATGGGCCGGCGCCGGTGCGCCGGACGAGTGGGACGTCACCGTTCCCGGGGGGATGCTGCGCGTGAGGGTGGACGGGCAACGGGTCCTGCTCACCGGGCCGGCGGTGCTCGTCGCCGAGGTCACTCCCCTGGACGTGCCACCAGCACCCTGAAACCCCGCGACGAGGCGACCCGCTCGCAGCGCATGAAACCGGCGATCCAGCGCTGGAGCGAGTCCGCCCCCAGGTTCCGGGCCACGACCAGTTCGGCCCGCCCGTGCGGTGCCAATCGGCCGAGCCATTCCATGAGCATCGCGTGGAGAGCCTCCTTGCCGACGCGGATCGGCGGGTTCGACCAGATGAGATCGATGGGGGTGTCCCCGATGAGGGCGGCGGCCTCCTCCGGAGTCGCGACGACGACGCCCGCCAGGCCCAGCCGCTCCGCGTTGCGCCGCGTCAGCTCGAGGGCGCGACGGTTCACGTCCACCGCCATCACCCGAGCGCCCGGGGAGTGCAGCGCGAGGCTGAGGGCGAGGGGACCCCACCCGCACCCGAGGTCCACCAGGAGACCGGCCGGCGGAGGCGGGGCCGCGTGCTCGAGGAGCACGGTGGTCCCCGGATCGAGCCGGTCCGAGCTGAACACGCCGCCGGCGGTCTCCACGTGCACGCGACGTCCCGCGAGCGTCACCGCGAGCTCGCGGCGTTCGGAGGGTGACGCCGGTTCCGCGGTGAAGTAGTGGTCGGGCACGTCCCCAGCCTAGGGACACCGGGCCACTGCCGCCGCCACGTCCACAGGGTCGGGAAATCGACTGGAATGCCCTCGCCGCAACGTGAGATTCTTGAGTCCACCCCCGTGAAAGGAACCCATGCCGGACAACCAGGCCGACGACGTCGTCGCACGCATCCTCTCCCGCGCCGGAACGGCCCTGCAGAAGGGGGCACGGGACGGGGACCAGCTCGACGTCGAGGAGCGCGCCGCCCTGCGGCGGGTGGGCCTCTCCACCGAGCTCCAGGACGTCTCCGAGGTCGAGTACCGCCAGCTCCGCCTGGAGAAGGTGGTGCTGGTGGGCGTCCACGCCGGGAGCACCGAGAAGGCCGAGAACTCGCTGCGCGAGCTGGCTGCCCTGGCGGAGACCGCCGGCTCCGAGGTGCTCGACGGCATCCTGCAGCGGCGGGAGCGGCCGGACCCGTCGACGTTCCTGGGCAGCGGCAAGGCCGCCGAGCTCGCCGACCTCGTGGCGGGCCTCGGCGCGGACACGGTGGTCGTCGACGCCGATCTCGCGCCGTCCCAGCGGCGCGCACTGGAGGACATCGTCAAGGTCAAGGTGGTCGACCGCACGGCCGTCATCCTCGACATCTTCGCGCAGCACGCCAAGTCCCGGGAGGGCAAGGCCCAGGTCGAGCGGGCCCAGCTCGAGTACCTGCTCCCGCGGCTCCGCGGTTGGGGTGAATCCATGTCCCGCCAGGCCGGTGGTCGCGTGGCCGGCGGCGAGGGCATCGGTTCCCGCGGCCCGGGCGAGACCAAGATCGAACTCGACCGGCGGCGCATCCGCACGCGGATGGCACGCCTCCGCCGTCAGATCCGCGAGATGGCACCCACCCGCGAGACGAAGCGGTCCTCCCGCCACCGCAACGCGATCCCCGCGGTCGCCATCGCCGGCTACACCAACGCCGGGAAGTCGTCGCTGCTCAACAGGCTGACCGGCTCCGACGCCATGGTCCAGAACGCACTGTTCGCCACCCTCGACCCCACCGTCCGCCAGGCGCAGACGCCCGATGGCCGCGAGTACACCCTCGCGGACACGGTGGGCTTCGTCCGCAACCTGCCCCACGAGCTCGTGGAGGCGTTCCGGTCAACCCTCGAGGAGGTCGGTGAGGCGGACGTGATCATCCACGTGGTCGACGCCGCGCACCCGGATCCGGAGGGCCAGATCGAAGCGGTCCGCGCCGTGCTCAGGGACATCCCGGGAGCCACGGACATCCCCGAACTGATCGTGCTGAACAAGTCCGACATCGCGCCGGTCGACGCGCTCGTGCGGCTCCGGCGCGCGCACCCGGAGGCGGTGGCGGTCTCGGCGCACACCGGTGCGGGAATTGTCGAGCTCCGGGATGCCATCGCCGCCCACCTGCCCCAGCCCGCCGTCGAGGTCGACGTCGTCGTGCCCTACTCGCGAGGCGACCTCGTCGACCGGATGCACACCACCGGTGAGATCGACCTCGAGGAGCACCTCCCCGAGGGCACCCACCTGCGTGGGCGCGTCGACGCCGAACTGGCGGCGGAGCTCGCGAGTGCCCGCTGACGAGGCGGAGGCGGAGGAGGCGGTGGCGCTGCGGGTGCTGGACGGCGCCGTCGCCGCGATGGGTGGCAGCCGCCGCGAGGGCCAGCGCCGCATGACCGCCGCCGTGGCGCGGACGATCGCCGGCGACGGCGTCCTGCTGGCACAGGCCGGCACCGGCACCGGGAAGTCGCTCGCCTACCTGGCGGCGTGCCTCACCGACGCCGCCGTGAACGGCCGCACCGCAGTGGTCTCGACCGCCACGCTCGCCCTGCAACGCCAGGTCGTGGAGAAGGACGCGCCCCTCGTGGCGGACGCCGTCGCGGCGGTCCACGGCGTCCGGCCGGCCGTCGCGCCGCTGAAGGGCTGGCACAACTACGTCTGCCTCCACAAGCTGGCCGGTGGGTACCCCGACGAGGACGAGCCGACCCTCTTCTCGATGGACGTGTCGAGCGCGAGAGCGGATGTCGCGCGCTCCGGCCTCGGTGAGCAGGTCGTCCACGCGCGCGCATGGGCGCAGGAGACGGACACGGGGGACCGTGACGACATGGTCCCGGGAGTGAGCGACCGGGCGTGGCGCCAGATCTCGGTGTCCCGGCTCGAGTGCCTCGGCGCCGCCTGTCCGCTGCGGGAGGACTGCTTCGCCGAGCGGGCGCGTGCCCGTGCCCGGGAGGCCGATCTCGTGATCACCAACCACGCGATGCTGGGAATCGCCGCATCCGGGTCCCCGGGGGTGCTGCCGGAGCACGACGTCCTGGTCGTGGACGAGGCGCACGAGCTCGTCGCGCGGGTGACCTCGGCGTCGACGGTCGAGCTCTCGGCGGCGATCGTGGAGCGGTGCGCCCGCGGGGCCGGGCGCCACGCGAAGGACGCCGTCGAAGGGCTGCAACGTGCGGCGCTCGCACTCCGCGGTGCGCTCGACGACGTGCCCGACGGCCGCGTGGTCGCCATCCCACCGGCGCTCCTCGACGCCACGGTCCTCCTGGCCGCGGCGGCGAGGGACGCGCTCGGGCCGCTGGGCGGGCGTGCGGTGGACGCCGACGACGCCGGCGGGCGCGCCGTCCTGAAGTCGCAGCTCGTGGTGCTCACCGAGGTGTGCGACCGCCTCCTGTCCGACTCGTTGGCGGGCAGGCGGGACGTCGCGTGGGTCACGCGGGGCTGGGACGGTGCGCAGGCGCCACGGATCCTGCTCGCTCCGCTGGAGGTGGACCGGGCGATCGCCGAGCACCTCCTGGAGGGACGGCCGGCCATCGCCACGTCCGCCACCCTCGCGCTCGGGGGCGGCTTCGAACCCGCGGCACTGTCGTTCGGCCTCTCGCAGTGGGAGGCCGAGGACTTCGGGTCCCCGTTCGACTTCGGCACCCAGGGCATCCTCTACGTGGCCGCACACCTGCCACGGCCGGGCCGGGACGGCGTCTCCCCGCAGGCACTGACGGAACTCGGCGACCTGGTGGAGGCCTCCGGGGGAGGAGCCCTCGGGCTGTTCTCCTCCATGCGCGGGGCCCAGCGGGCTGCGGAGTACCTGCGCGAGCGGCTCGACACCCCGGTGCTGTGCCAGGGTGAGGAACCGGTTCCGGGCCTGGTCGCCCGCTTTGCGGCGGACACGGACTCCTCGCTGATGGGAACCCTCTCGCTGTGGCAGGGGGTGGACGTCCCCGGTCCCACCTGCCGGCTCGTGGTGATCGACCGGATCCCCTTCCCCCGGCCGGACGACCCGATCGCGGCGGCACGGACCGAGGTCGCGCAGTCCCGTGGACTCAACGGCTTCCTGCACGTCTCGGTGGCGCACGCCGCCCTCCTGCTCGCGCAGGGGAGCGGGCGGCTCATCAGGTCGTCCACCGATCGCGGCGTGGTCGCGATCCTCGACTCGAGGATCGCGAGCGCCTCCTACGGCAGGTTCCTGCTCCACTCCTTGCCACCGCTCTGGCCAACGACTGACGGGGCGACCGTGAGATCTTCACTCGCCAACCTCCGAACCACTAGGCTCTAGGTGCACCTCCAGAAAGGGACCTGCCATGCCTGACACCGAACGACGGCCCCAGAAGCTCGCGATCATCGGGGCCGGCTCCGTGGGCGCGACACTCGCCTATGCCTGCCTGATGAGGGGGGTGGCGCGCAACGTCGTGCTGTACGACATCAACCAGGCGAAGGTCGAGGCCGAGGCCCTCGACATCTCGCACGGCATCCAGTTCATGCCCATGGGCACGATCCACGGCTCCGCCGACATCGAGATCTGCCGCGATGCCGACATGGTGGTGGTGACCGCGGGTGCGAAGCAGAAGCCGGGCCAGTCGAGGATGGATCTCGCCGGCGCGACCATCGGCCTGATGGAGAAGATCATCCCGAGCGTCCAGAAGGTCGCTCCCAACGCGATCGTCATGATGGTCACCAATCCCGTCGACGTCGTCACCTACGCCTCGCTCAAGATCTCGGGCCTCCCGGCGAACCAGCTGTTCGGGTCGGGCACCGTGCTGGACTCCTCGCGGCTGAGGTACCTGGTGGCCCGCGAGCTGGGCGTCGCCGTGCAGAACGTGCACGCCTACATCGCCGGTGAACACGGCGACACCGAGCTGCCGCTGTGGAGCTCGGCCATCATCGGGGCCGCCCCCCTCATGGACTGGAGGAACGCGCAGGGACGCGGGCTGAACGAGGCGGAACGCGAGCGGATCGCGGACGAGGTGGTCAACTCCGCCTACAAGATCATCGAGGGCAAGGGCGCCACGAACTACGCCATCGGCGTGGCCGGCGCCCGGATCATCGAGGCCGTCCTCCGCGACGAGAACGCCGTCCTCCCGGTGTCCTCCCTCATCACGGAGTACACCGAGTTCGGCGAGGTGTGCATGGCACTGCCGACCATCGTCAACCGGAACGGTGCGACGGCCCGGATCCTCCCGCCGTTGTCCTTCGCCGAGCGGCAGGGCCTCATCGCCTCCGCGAAGTCGATCCGCGAGACCGCGGCGAAGTTCGGGTACTGAGCAGCCGGATCGTCCGGGGTCCCGGTCCTGCGCTCACAGCGAGCGCAGGACCGAGACCACCTTTCCCAGCAGCATCGCGTCGTCGCCGGGGATCGGTGAGTAGGCGGGGTTCGCCGGCATCAGCCAGATGTGGCCGTCGCGCCGCTGGAACGTCTTGACCGTCGCCTCGTCCCCGAGGAGGGCGGCGACGACCTCGCCGTTCTCGGCGACCTGTTGCCGTCGCACGACCACCCAGTCACCGTCGCAGATCGCGGCATCCACCATCGAGTCCCCGGCGACCCGCAGCATGAACAGCTCGCCGTCCCCCACCAGTTGGCGGGGCAGCGTGAACACGTCCTCCACCGACTGCTCGGCGAGGATCGGGCCACCGGCGGCGATGCGGCCGACCAGCGGCACGAGCATGCCCTCGGCGACCTCGTGGCCGAGGAGTGGGACCGGAGCGGCACCCGGTGCCTCGGCGCCCACCGAGCCGTCCTCGCCGGCCGGCTGCACGAGCTCCATCGCCCGGGGCAGCCGGGGATCCCTGCGGATGTGCCCCTTCCGCTCCAGCGCGTCCAGCTGGTACTTCACCGATGAGGGGCTCTGCAGGCCGACGACCTCGCCGATCTCGCGGATGGTCGGAGGATAGCCGCGCTCGGCGATCGCCCGGCGGATGGTCTCCAGGACCAGCTCCTGCCTCCGCGTCAGTGAGGTGCCGCTCCCAGTCATGCTCGTCTCCTCCGGCGTTCGTGTCAGTGGTCCCTGTTCTGATGGTTCCAAGCCTAGGGTGCCCCGCACGCTCAGCCAAACAAATGTTCGACGGCGTGTCGACAGTGTCACTCGGGCGCAGTAGAGTTGGAACAGTCGTTCGACGAACAGATGTTCGAGGAGGAAAGATGAGCGCAGTACTCGTCGACCAGGTCCCGGTCGTTCCCGCTGGCCGCCCGCACCTGCGGTTGGTCGTCGACAACGGCACGCTCGCCGACCGCGAGGTGCGTGCGGCGGCGACGCGCGCACGTCCCCCAGTGCACCCTGCCTCCCGGTGGGCCGTCAGGGCCCTCGGGGTGGTGCTGGGCGGGCTGCTCGCGATCGCTCTCGGCGTGCTGCTCGGGCTGTTGCTGCGAGCTCCGGTGGAGGGGCCGACCGCCGTCGTCACGGTGGAGGCGGGCGAGTCGCTGTGGTCGGTGGCCACCTCGGTGGCGGGCCCGGGGGAGGACCCCCGGGACGTCGTCGAGCGGATCGTGTCGTTGAACGGCCTCGAGCACGACGTGCTGCAGCCCGGGCAGGACCTGGTCGTGCCGGCTCGCTGACGTGGTTTGCGCGCGCCCGTGGGGCGCAATAGCGTTCGGAGCAACCTCGATCAGCGATCCAGAGGGAGCTGACCCCATGCACTGCCCGTTCTGCCGGCATCCCGATTCCCGTGTCATCGACTCACGAACACTCGACGACGGATCGGCGATCCGGCGCAGGAGGGAGTGCCCGAACTGCCACCGTCGCTTCACCACGCTGGAGACCGCGGCACTCACGGTCATGAAGCGATCCGGTGTCACCGAGCCGTTCCAGCGGGAGAAGATCGTCGCCGGCGTCCGGAAGGCGTGCCAGGGCCGGCCCGTCACCGAGGACGACATCGCACTGCTCGCCCAGGGCGTGGAGGAGGCGATCCGGTCGGTCGGGTCGTCGATCATCGACGCGAACGACATCGGGCGGGCGATCCTCGTGCCGTTGCGTGAACTCGACCAGGTCGCCTACCTTCGCTTCGCGTCCGTGTACTCCTCCTTCACCACGCTGGACGACTTCGAGGATGCCATCGCGGACCTCAGGGCCCTGGAGGACCAGGCGAAGGGCCAGCCGGGCTGATCGGTCGGGAGCACGGTCAATCGATCAGGAGCACGGTCAGGGGCGCCGTGGCTCCCAGATGTTGACGCCCGCGTCGACGGCGTGGAGGTCGATCTCCGCCAGTTCCTCGGCGGTGAAGGAGAGGTTGTCCAGTGCGCGAAGGGAGTCGCGCAACTGGTTCACGCTCGACGCCCCGACGAGCGCCGAGGTGATTCGCGGATCGCGGAGAACCCAGGCGATCGCCATCTGGGCCAGCGTCTGGCCGCGCGCCTCGGCGATCCGGTTGAGGGAGCGGAGCCGCTCGCGCGTCTCGTCGGTCAGGAAGGACCGCTTGAAGGACCCGTCCTGGGCGGCGCGCGAGTCCGCCGGGACGCCGTCGAGGTACTTCGCCGTGAGGAGTCCCTGGGCGAGCGGCGAGAACACGATCGCCCCCATCCCTCGCTCGCCGAGGACGTCGAGGAGGCTCGGATCGCCCTGCTCGATCCACCGGTTGAACATCGAGTAGGACGGCTGGTGGATGAGCAGGTCGAGACCCATCTGCTCGGCGGTGTCGAGGGCCGCGGCGGTCTCGGCAGCGGGATACGACGAGATGCCGGCATAGATCGCCTTGCCGCTGTCGACCGCGTACTTCAGCGCGCCGAGCGTCTCGCGCAACGGGGTGGAGGGGTCGAGGCGGTGAGAGTAGAAGATGTCCACGTGATCGGTCCGCAGCCGCCGCAGCGACGCGTCCAGGGAGGCACGGAGGTACTTGCGCGATCCCCACTCACCGTAGGGTCCGGGCCACATGTGGTACCCGGCCTTGGTCGAGACGATCAACTCGTCCCGGTAGGGGGCGAGGTCGGAGTGGAGCAGGTCCCCGAACGACTCCTCCGCGGATCCCGGCGGTGGGCCGTAGTTGTTCGCCAGGTCGAAGTGCGTGACGCCTGCGTCGAAGGCGGCCAGGAGGATCTCGCGCTGGTCCTCGATCGGGGTCGCGTGGCCGAAGTTCTGCCAGAGGCCGAGCGAGACGAGGGGGAGGTCCAGCCCGCTGGCGCCGCAGCGGCGGTACTGCATCTGTTCGTAGCGTCGTCCGTCAGCAAGGTACATGGGAGCGACGTTACCGCCCAACCGTCAGCGGCGCTGGCGCTCCAGGACGCGCAACCGGATGGTGTCGTCCATCCCCCGGAGCGCCTCGAGTACCTCATCCGGCAGTTGGGAGCTCAGGTCCGTGATCATGTACCCCGTCTCCCCGGCGGTCCCCAGGATCTGGCCCTCGATGTTGGCCCCGTGCTCGGCGAAGGCCTGGTTCACGAGAGCGAGCACGCCCGGGGTGTTCCGGTGCACGTAGGCGAGCCGGAAGCGGGTGTTCTCCGAGGGATCGAGGGTCAGTCGCGGCAGGTTGACGCTCATGTCCGTCGAGGCGGTCCGGACGTAGGTGGCCAGCTTGTTCCCCACGAACTGTGCGATCGACTCCTGCGCCTCCTGGGTGGAGCCGCCGATGTGGGGGGTGAGGATGACGTTCGGCAGGCCGCGGAGCTCGGACTCGAAGGCGTCGCCGTTCCGGCGGGGCTCGTCCGGGAACACGTCGACGGCCGCTCCGGCGATGTGACCGTCGATGATGTTCGCGCGCAGCGCGGCCGTGTCCACGACGAAGCCTCGCGAGAGGTTCAGGAAGATCGATCCGCGGCGCATCTGGGCGAACTCCCGGGCGCCGAACAGTCCCGCATTGCGGGCCTTCCCGTCGACGTGCAGGGAGACGATGTCCGAGTTGCGGAGCACCTCGGACATGGACCGGCAGCGCTTCGCGTTCCCGAGCGCGAGACGTTCTGCGGTGTCGAAGAACAACACGCGCATGCCGAGTGCCTCCGCGACCACTGAGAGCTGCGTCCCGATGTTGCCGTACCCGATGATCCCCAGCGTCAGTCCGCGCACCTCGTGCGCCCCCGAGGCGGATTTCTCCCAGACCCCGAAGTGGAGCGCACGGTCACGCTCGGTCAGGCGGCGCATCAGGGCGATGATCTCGCCGATGGCGAGCTCGACCACGGAGCGCGTGTTGGAGAAGGGCGCGTTGAAGACGGCGACGCCGTGGCGGGAGGCCGCCCGGAGGTCCACCTGGTTGGTCCCGATGCAGAAGGCGCCGATCGCCTCCAGCTGGGGGTTGGCGGCGATCACGCGCGACGTCACGGTGGTAGCGGAGCGGATGCCGAGGACCCGCACTCCGCGGAGTGCGTCGATGAGATCGTCCTCCTCGAGCGCCCCCGGGTGACGGTGGACGTCGAGCCCCACCGCCTCGAGGAGGGGATCGGCCTCGACGTGCGGGTTCTCCAGGAGCAGGGCTTTCGACACGCCCCCATGGTCCCTCACGAGCGGTGTGCCACGGCCACGGAGTTCACATCATGGTCGGGCCAGCCGTCCGGGAGCTCGTCACGGTAGACGGCGTGCAACCGTCGCGTCGGCCGGGTCATGGCGACGTAGACATCTCCGATCGAGGTCGCGGCGATGTGTGCCGGTTCCACGACGACGACCACGTCGAACTCGAGTCCCTTCGCTGCGGGGGCATCCATGATCACCAGCGGGGCGCGCAGCGGATGCCCATCGGGGGAGACGAGGGCCTCCCCGACGGACTCGGCGAGCTCGGCATGGACGCCCCCCAGCTGATCGGAGGGTGCGAGGACGGCCATCTTCCCGCGACCGAGCCCACGCAGCTCGGAACGGACCACGTCGGCGAGCACATCGCGCCAGTGCCCACGGGTCGCCACGAGCGCATCGGGCACGTCGCGCGCAGCGGTGAGCGGCAGGTAGTCTCCCGGCGCGTTGGCCATGAGGACCGAGGAGGCTGCCTCGAGGACGGCCGCCGGCGTCCGGTAGCTGACGGTGAGCGCCGCCTGCCGCACGTGTTCCCGGCCGGCCTTCCCCATGAGCGATCGCCACGATGTCGCGGGATGGGAACCCGAGCGTTGGGCGAGATCGCCCACGACCGTCATCGACCGGAGGGGGCAGCGCCGGAGGAGTGCCCGCCAGGCCATGGGGGAGAGCTCCTGAGCCTCGTCGACCACGATGTGCCCGAACGTCCACGTACGGTCCGCGGACGCCTTCTCCGCGAGGGTCAGGGTCGGTCCGTGCTGGGTGAACCGGGAGGCCAGCATCGAGGCGTCGACCATGCCGTCACCGAGGTCCTGTGCCTCGATGGCGGTCTGGGCGAACTCGAGTTGCTCCCGTTCGCTGGCCTGCCGCTCGAGGCGTGCGCGGCGGGTCTCCGCCTCCTCGTGGGGGCCCAGGAGCTCGGCGAGTTCATCGAGGACCGGTACATCGGAGATGGTCCACGCGGAGCCGGGCTCCCGGTACAGCAGGTCCCGCTCCGCCTGGGTGAACTTCGGTGAGTGGCGGGCGAGCAACTCCGGCCTCGCGTACAACCGCTCCAGGAGACCGTGCGGCGTCGTCGGCATCCAGCACAGGTTGAGCGCGATCCGGACCTCACGGTTGGAGCGGACATCCTCGTAGAGGTAGGCGTGCTCGTCGTCGTCGTCGAGTCCACGGCCTCGGGCGTACTGCCGCACGAGCTCGTCGAGCATCGCGAGGACGAACGGGGTCCGCGCCTCGTTGTGGGTCTGTGCCGCCCGGCGTGCGCGGGACATCGCGCGCGAGACGGCGGTGGGCGTGATGGTGACGGTGACGCCCTCGATCACGATGTCCTGGGGTTCCGCCGGGACGCGTTGCAGGGCCTGGACGGCACGCTCCACGACATTGGCCATCTCCAGGTCACCCTTGATGCGCGCGACGTCCTCCTCCTCACGGAGACGCGTCGAGGTCCCCGGGAGCAGGTCGCCCATGGTGGTGGAGACGACATCCGTCTCCCCGAGGGACGGGAGCACCTGGTCGATGTAGTCGAGGAAGACGCGCGTGGGTCCGACGATGAGGACCCCCGAGCGCTGCAGCCGTTCACGGTGGGCATACAGCAGGTAGGCCGCGCGGTGGAGCGCGACGGCCGTCTTGCCGGTCCCGGGGCCACCCTGGACGACCAGGATTCCCTCCACGTCGTCCCGGATGATGGCGTCCTGCTCGGCCTGGATGGTGGCGACGATGTCCCCCATGCGCCCCTCGCGCGCGGCGGAGAGGGCTGCGAACAGTGCGCCCTCCCCGGTGAGCGAGTGCTCGACGTCCGGGCTCAGGCCCACCGCGCTGAGGAGCTCGTCCTCGATCGCGACCACCCGGCGATCGTCCGTGGTGATGTGGCGCCGGCGCACCACCTCGCCGGGGTGCGCCGCCGTCGCCTGGTAGAAGGGGCGAGCGGACGGGGCGCGCCAGTCGACGAGCAGCTGTTCCTGGTCCTCGCTGAGGATGCCGATGCGGCCGACGTACCGTGTCCTGTCCCCCGTGAAGTCGAGGCGTCCGAAGACGAGGCGGTTCTCCACCTGGTCGAGGCGGGCGATGGTGTCCTCGTAGTGGGCGGCGAACGCGTCCCGCTCCGAGCGGTTCTGCGGCGAGCCGGAGGGACCGCTGCGGCGGACCCCGTCGAGCTGACGGCGGTAGGCGATCCGCATGGCGTCCAACCGACGGTAGACCCGGCCCACGTACTCCTGCTCGACGGCGATCTCGCGTGCCTCGGCGTCGTTGTCCACGCATGTCCCTTCCGACGGACGTCACACCCGTTGCGATGCGGCCACCCATTATCCGTCAGCATCCGGCCGCGGCGCCACCTCGTCGCCCGGGGAATGAATGCACGGCTCGCGCACGTTGGAAGGGACAGGAGAGGAGAGTGACGTGAACGGACGTGACTTCGTGAACCTGACCCCCGCCGCGGCCGACATCGGGCCCGTCCGCGTGCTCATCAATGCCACGCACTCGCCGATGGATGCGGGCCACGCCGCCATGCTGTTCTCGGAGCACCTCATGGACTCGCTCCAGCACGAGCGCATCGCGACCTTCGACTCGGACCAGCTCGTCAACTACCGCCAGCACCGGCCCCACATGGTGTTCGAGGACTGGCGCTTCACCGACTACGCGGAGCCGGAGATCGCGATCGACCTGCTCCGCGACGACGAGGGCAAGGCCCTCCTCCTCCTGCACGGACCTGAGCCGGACCTCCAGTGGAACCGCTTCACCGACGAGGTCATCGCCCTGGTCGGGCGCTTCGGAGTCGAGTCGACCGTCTCCGTGCAGGGCATCCCCATGGGGGTCCCGCACACCCGCCCGATCCAGCTCACCATGCACGCCACGAGCCGTGACATGATCGGGGACCAGCCTGACCTGTTCGGGACGATCCAGGTTCCCGGCCACATCTCCGGACTCCTGGAGTACCGGCTCGGCCAGCGTGGGCACCGTGCGCTGGGCATCACCGCCGCCGTCCCGCACTACCTCGCGGGCAGTCCCTTCCCCCCGGCGGCGTCCGCGCTGGTCCGCAGGGTCGCCCAGCACACCGGGCTCGCACTGCCGGTCGGTGAACTCGAGGCTGCCGCCGCCAGGCAAGGGGCGGAGATCGCCGAGCAGATCCGGGACCAGCCGGAGGTCATGGCCCTCGTGACTGCGCTGGAGAACCAGTACGACTCCTTCATGCGCTCGCTTCCGCAGGCCGTCACCGGCCACGACACCGCCGACGGGGTTCCCAGCGCCGACGAGATCGGCGCGGCGGCAGAGGCCTTCCTCGCTGACCTCGCAGGCCGGGAGGACGAGGACTAGCCTCCGAACCGGAGGAGGTCCGCGCCGGCGACGACGCGCGCCGGGAGGGGGAGCCCCCGGACGCGGCGGGCGAGTGCGACGTCGTCGATGGGCGCGCGCGAGGCCCCGATGACCACGTTGCCGAACCTGCGCCCCCGCACGATCGCGGGGTCGACGACCATGACGAGGTGGTCGAAGGCCTCGCGCAGGATCCGCACCTCCTCCCTGGCGGAGTTGAGTGGGGGTGCATCGGCGAGGTTGACCACGTAGACGCCGTCCTCCGCGAGGGTGCGCAGGGCGGATCTGGCCGCTCCCTCGTCGCGGAGGTGCTCGGGCACCACCGAGCGCACGAACACGTCGCGCACGATCACGTCCCAGCGCCCTGTGGGGAAGGAGTCCAGCGCGGCGCGCGCGTCCCCGTGCCGGATGCGCAGGCGCGGTGAGCGTGGCAGGGGGAACCACTCCCGGGCGAGCCGCGCGAGCTCCCCGTCCCACTCGACGGCCAGCTGGGCGCTCCCGGGCCGCCGGGTGTCCCACGCCGTGGCCAGGGAGCAGCCGGCACCTCCGAGGTGCAGGGCGCGCACGGCGGTGCCCTCGCCCCACGTGGTGTCCACGACCGCGTCGATGTGCTGCATGTACTCGAACTCGAGGTGGGACGGGTCATCCAGGTCGTGGAACGAGGACTCCATCCCGTCGATGAGGAGGACGACCTGGCGGGGGCCAACGGCGCGCACTTCCAGCTCCGCCTCGCCCGTGTGGACCGGCTGCGTGGGCCAGCGCGCACCGATGTCCGTACTCCGAGGTGGCATGGTCCAACGCTAGCCTTGGAACCGGGAGGTGAGCGATGTCGCGAGGTCCGAGGCCCGCCCGGCGCACCTGGGGTGACGACGACGCCGGCTGCACCATCCTCCACGTCGACATGGACAGCTTCTTCGCTGCCGTCGAGTTGCTGGAGAGGCCGGAACTGGCGGGCAGGCCGGTCGTCGTGGGCGGAGGGCCGAGGGGCGTCGTCACCTCGGCCACCTATGAGGCACGCGCCTTCGGGATCCATGCCGCCATGCCGATCGCGCAGGCCCGGAGGCTGTGCCCGCAGGCGGTGTTCCTTCCCGGCAGGCGGGAGCGCTACCTCGAGGTGTCCCGCCAGGTGATGGCAGTGCTCTCCTCCGTGAGCCCCGTGATCGAGCAGGTCAGCATCGACGAGGCGTTCCTCGACGTGTCGGGCTCGCTGCGCCGGCTCGGCACGCCGACGCGGATCGCCATCCTCGTCCGCGAGCGGATCCGGGCGGAGGTCGGGGTCGTGGCATCGGTCGGACTCGCCACGACCAAGCACGTGGCGAAGCTCGCCTCGGCTGCCGCGAAGCCGGACGGCATGCTGCTCGTTCCCGCGGAGAGGACCGTCGATTTCCTCCACTCGCTCCCGGTGGGAGCGCTCTGGGGGGTCGGCGGCCGGACCGGTGAGGTGCTCGCTTCCCGCGGCGTGCGCTCGGTCGAGGACCTTGCCCGCATGCCGGTGGCAACCCTCGAACGCCTGGTGGGGGTCGCCGCCGCCGCCCGGCTCCACGACCTCGCCTGGGGGCGGGATCCCCGCCCGGTCGAGATCGAGCGTGCCGAGAAGTCGGTGGGCACGGAGACGACGTTCGACAGTGACGTGAGGGATCGTGGCGAACTGGAGCGGATCATCCTCCGCCAGTCCCACGAGTGCGCGCGACGGCTCCGCGAGGGCGGACTCGAGGCGGCACGGGTGGGCATCAAGGTCCGCTTCTCCGACTTCACGACCATCACCCGATCGCGCGGACTGGCGGCGCCGAGCCAGTTGGGGAGTGAGATCGCGGCCATCGCCCGGTCGTTGCTGGACGGGGTGCGCATCCCTCCGGGCGGGGTCCGCCTCATCGGGGTGCGGGCCGAGCAGCTCCTCGACGTGACGGTGGCCGGCTTCCAGTGGACGGTGGACGGGTCCGACGGCCCCCACCGTGCCGAACTCGCGATGGACGCGGTGCGCCGACGATTCGGGTCCTCGACCCTCTCGCCCGCGTCGCTGCTGCCACCCGGGGAACCGCCGGATGCGTGACCACGAGATCTTCACGACCCTCCGCTTTTGCAACAGACGCTTGGGGAACTATCCTGTGATCACCACAACAGAGCTGGGCGGGAGGAGGCGCAATGCCGTTGTCAGAGTACGAGCAGCGCGTGCTTGCTCAGATGGAACAGCACCTGCGTGACGCGGACCCCGGACTCGAGAAGTCGTTGACCTCGAAGGGCCGGATCGACGTGAAGAAGCTGTCGATCGGCATCCTGGCGACCATCGTCGGACTCGGGATCCTCGTCGCCGGCGTCGCGACCACCCAGGTCTGGCTCGGTATCGTCGGCTTCGTGGTCATGCTGGCGGGAGTGTTGTTCGCCACCACCCAGTCGGGCGGGCGCGAGAAGGTCCGCCGACCGGAGCCGCGCCGTTCCGGTGGCTTCATGGATCGCCAGCAGGAACGCTGGGAGAAGCGTCAGGGCGACCACTCCTAGTCCCTCCACGTTGCTCCCCCTCGCCGCATGCGGCGAGGGGGTTGTCGCTTCTGCTGGGCGCCCCGCGGCCCTCCCTCGGCCCTGACGCGCCCCTCAGCGGGATGAGAGCGCGTCGGAGCGTGCCCGGCGACGCTCCTCCCTGCCGATTTCCCTCCACCCTCCTCCACCAGCCATGAGCTGGGAATTCACCGAGACATTCCCCGAATCCGCCCCGTTTCGAGGTTGACGGTGGAGGGAAGTGGAGTAAGGTGGGGCCATCGGGTTATGGAGTGGCGAGGAGGTGGCCGATGTTCCTCGGGACCCACGAGCCACGCCTCGACGAGAAGGGCCGGCTGATCCTGCCCGCCAGGTACCGCGACGAGCTCTCGGCCGGGCTCGTGCTCACCCGTGGCCAGGAGCGCTGCGTCTACGTCTTCCCCATGCGGGAGTTCGAGCGGCTGCACGAGCAGCTGAAGGCCACTCCGGTGACGGCGCGGGCGGCCCGGAACCACCTGCGGATGTTCCTCTCCGGGGCCACCGACGACGTCCCCGACAAGCAGGGGCGCATCACCATCCCTGCCTCGTTGCGGCAGTACGCGGGCCTCGACCGCGATGTCGCCGTCATCGGCGCCGGAAGCCGGGTCGAGATCTGGGACGCCGCGGCATGGCATGCGTTCGTCACCGAGCAGGAGGACGAGTACTCCGCGACTGCCGAGGAGGTGATCCCCGGGATCTTCTGAGCGGCGCCTCTCCCGATGAGGTCTCTCGCCATGGTCTGACGCACTTCCCCGGCGCCAGACCAAGGGGGGAGTCCTGGTCGGGAGGAGGAAAGCCTCCCGACCGCCACCCCGTCGATCGAAGGGCACCATGAACACCTCCGGGACCACAGCCGAGCGCCACGTGCCGGTGCTCGCGCATCGGTGCCTGGAGCTGTTGCGCCCGGCACTGGCCGACGGTGGGACCCTGGTGGATGCGACGCTCGGGCTCGGTGGACACAGCGAACTCGTCCTGACGGCCCTGTCGGCCGTGCGCGTCGTCGGCATCGACCGGGATGCCGCGGCCATCGCGCTCGCGGAGGAGCGTCTCGCCCCCTTCGGGGAGCGATTCCTGGCCGTGCACACGACGTACGACCGCATCGGGGAGGTCGCGGGGGGAGCCGTGGACGCGGTGCTGATGGACCTCGGGGTCTCCTCCCTCCAGCTCGACGAGGCCGGCCGCGGCTTCGCGTACGCGAAGGACGCACCCCTGGACATGCGGATGGACGTCACCGCGGGGGAGGGGGCGGCCGACCTCCTGGCCCGCGCCGACGAGGCAGAGCTGCGCACCATCCTGTACCGCTGGGGTGAGGAGAAATTCGCGCCGCGCATCGCTCGCGAGATCGTCCGCACCCGCTCCACCACGCCCATCGAGCGCACCGGCCAGCTCGTCGAGATCGTCCGCCGGTCGATTCCCGCCGCCGCACGTCGCCATGGCGGCAACCCCGCGAAGCGGACGTTCCAGGCGATCCGGATCGCGGTGAACCACGAGATGGACATCCTCGCCGCGGCGGTTCCCGCCGCGATCGATGCTCTCCGGCCCGGCGGACGCATCGTGGTGCTCGCCTACCACTCCCTCGAGGACCGGATCGTGAAGCAGGAGTTCCACCGCCGCTCCACCTCGTCGGCGCCACCCGGGCTGCCCGAACTGGATGAGCATCGTCCGACCCTCCGGCTCCTCACCAGGGGAGCCGAGAAGGCCGACGAGACGGAGATCGCCGCGAACCCGAGGTCAGCCTCGGTGCGGTTGCGAGCCGCCGAGAGAATCAGGGAGAACCCATGAGCACCGCCGCCCGCGCCACCGCACCCCGGCCCGCCACCCGCCTCACGGACAAGCAGGCGTGGAAGCCACGACTCCAGGTGGTCCGCTCCCCGGAACCCTCGCGCTCCCTGGTCCCGTTCCTCGCCCTGTGCCTGGGCGTCCTCCTCTGTGCGCTGGTCGCCGCGCTCCTCCTCAACACCGCCATGGCGGTCTCGTCGCACCGGGTCCACGAGCAGCAGATCGAACTGGCACAACTGCGCGAGACGCAGGCGGAGATGCAGGCCAGGCTCGATTCGGCCGGCTCGCCGTCCGAGCTCCGCCAGCGCGCACGCTCCCTCGGTATGGTTCCCGCAGAGGCCACCGTCTACATCAGCGTGGCCTCCCAGTCGATCGTCTCGGCGGTGGAGGGGAATTGAGCCCACGACCCGGTCCCGTGTGGTCCTCCGGCCAGCTGAGGCGGGTCCTGCGACGCCGGAACGTCGTCGCGGTCCTCTTCCTCTCGGTGTTCCTGGTGTTCTCCGGGCGCCTCGTCTACGTCCAGGCGGTGCAGGGGCCTCGCCTGGCCGGTGAGGCCCTGCAGTCGAGGTTGCGCACCTACGAGATCCAGGCACCGCGGGGGGACATCGTCGACGTTGGTGGAGACGTGCTGGCCACGTCGGTGCAGCGCTACAACGTCGGGGTCAACCAGGGCAAGGTCGCCACCTTCCGCCACCTGGAGGAGGACGAGGACGGCGAGACCGTCCTCGTGGGTACGGGTGCCGCGGCCGCGGCCGACCTGCTCGCCCCCCTCCTCGGGAGGGATCCTGCGGAGCTGGGCGCCCAGATGGTGGGCGACTCCACGTTCACCTACCTCGCGAAGGGGCTCTCCCCGTCGCAGTGGAGGGAGATCCGGGCACTCGGGATACCGGGGATCGAGCCCGAGTCGGTGACCGACCGGCTGTACCCGAACGGGACGACCGCCGGCAACATCCTCGGATTCGTCAAGCGGGAGGGCAGCGATCTCATCGGGAACGCAGGGATCGAGTTCAAGTTCGACGAGGAACTGCATGGCCGGAACGGCAGCGAGACCGTGGAGATCGGCAACGGCGGACAGGTGATACCGACCGGCATGTACGAGGTGACGGAGGGGGAGCCGGGGGACACGCTGCGCCTCACCATCGACAGGGACGTGCAGTACGTCGCCCAGCAGGCGCTCGACGAGACGGTCTCGAAGTACGGGGCTCACTGGGCCGGGATCGCGGTGATGGAGATCGGCACCGGCCGGATGCTCGTGCTCGCGGACTCCGGTGCGGTCGATCCCGGCAACGTCACCGCCACCCCCGAGCGCGCACGCGGGGCGCGAAGCGTGTCCGCCCCATACGAGCCCGGGTCGACCGGGAAGCTGCTCACCATCGCGGCAGCCATCGACGACGGCGTCGTCGAGCCGCTCACGACCTTCACCGTGCCGGACAGGATGGTGATCGACGGGCAGCTCTTCCGCGACCACGAGCCCGGGCACCCGGAGCAGGAGATGACCGTGGCGGGGATCCTCGCGACGTCCTCCAACGTGGGGACCGTGCTGGTCGGCAACCTCATGGAGGACGCGCACCGCTACGAGTACATGCGCGCCTTCGGCTTCGGCTCGCAGACGGGGATCGAGCTCCCGGGCGAGAGCGCCGGCATCCTGTACGAGCCGGACGACTGGGACGGACGCACCAGGATGACCACCATGTTCGGCCAGGGCTATGCGGTCACGCTCGCCCAGAACGTCGCCATGGTGGCGGTCCTCGGCAACGGCGGGGTCCACGTGCCCCCGACCCTCGTGGAGTCGATCGAGCACCCGGACGGCTCCGTGACCGTCCCGGACGTGCCGGAGGAACGCCGCGTCGTCTCGGAGGAGACCGCGGCGACGATGATCGCCATGATGGAGGGTGTCGTTCAGCCGGGGGGCACGGCGCCGAAGGCCGCCATCGACGGCTACCGCGTCGCCGGCAAGACCGGCACCGCGCAGACGGCGGACGGTACGGGTCGGCTCAACGCGGTGGTCGCCAACTTCGTCGGGCTCGTGCCGGCCGACGACCCCAGGTTCGCGGTCGCCGTCGCCGTCTACAGGCCGTCCTCGGGGTTCTACGGCGGCACCATCGCCGCCCCCGTGTTCAAGGAGGTCGCCGAGTTCGCGCTCCACGATGCCGGCGTGAAGCCCTCCAGCGGCAGCGCTGCCACGTTCCCGTGGATCGTCGAGTGACTCCGCCCCGGGACATCAGCCTCGGGCAGTTGAAGGGCACCTTCATCCTCGAGGGCCCCGTCAACGACTGCCGGCCCGACTGGGCGAGCCTCGTCCCGGCCGGCGTCGCCTCGGACAGCCGTGAGGTGCGCGCCGGCGACCTCTTCGTGGCGGGACCCGGTGCCCGCTCGCACGGGGCGGCGTTCGTCCCCAGCGCGTTGCGCGCCGGTGCGGTGGCCGTCCTCACGGATCCCTCCGGCCTCGGGGTGCTGGGTGACGTGCGGGTGCCCATCCTCGTGAAGGCGGGCGCCCACAGGTTGGCGGCCCCCATCGCCGCCGCGCTCTGGGGCCAGCCCGCCGAGCGGCTGCGGTTGGTGGCGGTCACGGGTACCCACGGTGTCGCCACCACGGCCGCGATGGTGCACGGGCTGCTCGCCTCCTGCGGCGTGCGGGCCGTCGGGGTGGCCTCCGAGCGTCTCACCGCCCCCGAGCTCCACCGGCTCCTCGCCTCGGATCCGGAGGCGACGGACGCCGTCGCCGTCCTGCCTGCCGCCGCCCTGCGCCGTGGTGCCGGCGTCGGGCTGCGCCCCGACGCCGTGGCGGTCGCCGCACTCCACGACCCGCGGCCGCAGGTGCTGGCGTCGCTCGCGGCCGAGGTGCGTGTCCTCCTCGCGGCGGCGCGCCACCGCGTCATCCTCCTCGACAGCGACACCTCGGCCCACCTCGCCGACGAGTTCCCCGACGCCGTCCTCGTCGCCCTGCCGACCTCACCGCACGCCCACCGGGCCACGTGGCGGGTCACGGGGGTCGGGGCCGACGGCGCCGCCTCCACGTTCTCCCTCCACGGTCCCGGCGGCCTTCGGCGCACCACGACCGTCGGCAGGCCCGGTGCGCTCCTCCTCGCCGACGCCGCCCTCGCGGTCGTCACGGCGCTCACCGGGGGCCACGTGGATCCGGACCTCGCCCCCGGCGTCCCCATCGACCTCCCCCACCGGATGGAGGTGCTGCGGCGCCGGCCCGCCGTGGTGACGGACCGGGTCGCCACGGCCGCCGAGCTCCGGCGCGTGCTCTCCGCGCTCCCGGACCGAGGGCGGGTGTGGTGCGTCTACCCCGCCGCCGCCCCCCTCGAGCGGGCCGGGAGGCTCGAGGTCGCCCAGGCGCTGTCCGACTGCGCCGACGGGATCGTCCTGGCCGGCTCCGCCGACGGCGAGGCCGCGCTGGCCGCGCTGCGCTCCTGCTTCACCCCGGCGGAGGCCGGACGGGTGCACGAGGCCGCCTCCGTGGACGCGGCGGTCTCGTTCGCGCTCAGTCACGCCCGCCCGGAGGACATCGTCCTCGTCGCCGGATGTGGGACGATTCTTCGCGGGGATTGCCCGAGGGAAGGACACACATGATCCGGCTGGGCGAGATCGCCGCGGCGTGCGGCGGCACGGTGCTGGGCGAGGACCGGGCGATCAGCCCCGAGGCGTTCATCGATTCCCGCGCCGTGGTGCCCGGGGGCCTCTTCTGCGCCTTCAGGGGCGAGCGCTCCGACGGCCACGACCATGTCGCCGCCGCCCTGGACAGTGGTGCCGGGGCCGCCCTCGTCGACCACCCCGTGGAGGGAACGGGCCCGCTCGTCGTCGTCGACGACGTGCAGGTGGCCATGGGACGGCTCGCTGCCGCCCACGTCGCCCGCCTCCGGGACTCCCTCACCGTCGTCGCCGTCACGGGTTCCGTGGGCAAGACGACCACGAAGGACCTCCTCGCTGCCGTCCTCCCGGGGCCGACCGTCGTCACCCGGGGATCGCTCAACAACGAGATCGGGCTCCCGTTGACGGCGCTGCGCGCCACCCCCGACACCCGCCACCTCGTGCTCGAGATGGGAGCGGACAAGGAGGGCGACATCGCCTACCTCACCTCGCTCGTGCCGCCCGATGTCTCGGTCGTGCTGGCCGTCGCGCGCGCCCACCTCGGGGTGTTCGGGGGGATCGAGCGGGTGGCGGAGGCCAAGCAGGAGATCGTCCGGGGGCTGGGCCCGGGCGGCACCGCCGTCCTCAACGCCGACGACCACAGGGTCGCAGCGATGGCCGCGGTGGCTCCGGGCGCCGTCGTCCGGTTCGGCCGCGAGCCGCGGCCGGCGGACGACCCCGTGACCGTGGCGGCGTCCGACGTCCGCCTCGACGAGGGCGGTCACGCCAGCTTCACCCTCCGGGCGGGCGGCGGATCCGCGCCCGTCACGCTCGGCCTCGTGGGCGCCCACCACGTCAGCAACGCCCTCGCCGCGGCCGCCGTGGCGCACACCCTGGGGGTCCCGCTCCCCGACGTGGCGCGCGCGCTGTCCGGGCGCGCCGCCTCGAGCCCGCACCGGATGTCGGTGACCACGCGAGCGGACGGCATCACGATCATCGACGACGCCTACAACGCCAACCCGGACTCCATGGCTGCCGCCCTGCGGACGCTCACCGCGATCGCCCACGGACGGCGCTCCGTGGCCGTGGTCGGGGCGATGCTCGAACTCGGCGATGCCGAGGTGGAGGAACACGCCGCCGTCGGCGCCCTCGCCGCCGACCTGGGGGTCGATCGGCTCATCGCAGTGGGCCAGCTCGCGTCCCACGCCGCCGGCGAGTTCCCGCCGGACCGGGTCCGCCGGTGTGCGGACCTCGACGCTGCCCGCGCAGCGCTGGCGGAGGAACTGCGCGCCGGCGACGTCGTGCTCATCAAGGCCTCCAACGGCTCGCGCCTGTGGACGCTCGCCGACGAGTGGGCGGGTGAGGCATGATCTCGATCCTGGTCGCCGCGGCGGTGGCACTGGTCCTCGCGCTGCTGGGCACGCCCCTGTTCATCCGCCTGCTGGTGCGGAAGAACTACGGCCAGTTCATCCGCCAGGACGGTCCGACGGCGCACTTCACGAAGCGCGGCACGCCCACGATGGGCGGGGTGGTCATCATCGGTGCCACGGTGGTCGGCTACTTCACGGGGAACCTGTCCACCGGGCGCGTGCCGAACGTGTCCGGGCTCCTCCTGCTCTTCCTCGTCGTGGGCCTCGGCATCATCGGGTTCCTCGACGACTACATCAAGATCTCCCGGCAACGATCGCTCGGCCTCAACCCCCTCGGGAAGATGATCGGGCAGGCGGTCATCGGCATCGCCTTCGCCGTGCTGGCCACGCAGTTCCCCAACCAGAACCTGCGCACGCCGGCCTCCCTGCGCATCTCGATCCTGCGCGACACCGACATCGACCTCGCGCACTGGGGAGTCGGCATCGGCATCCTGCTGTTCATCGTGTGGGCCAACTTCCTCATCACCGCGTGGTCGAACGCGGTCAACCTGACCGACGGCCTCGACGGCCTCGCCACCGGGACGTCCATCTTCGTCTTCGTCGCCTACACCGTCATCGCCATGTGGCAGTCCAACCAGTCGTGCCAGTACCTGCTCGAGCCCGGCGCCGGCTGCTACGAGGTCCGCGACCCCCGCGACCTCGCCATCGTCGCCGCCGCCCTCGCCGGGGCCTGCTTCGGCTTCCTCTGGTGGAACGCCTCCCCGGCCGCGATCTTCATGGGCGACACCGGTTCGCTCGCCCTCGGCGGCGCCGTCGCCGGTTTCTCGATCCTGACCCGCACCGAGTTTCTCGCCGTCCTCCTCGGCGGCCTGTTCGTCATCATCGTGATGAGCGACGTCATCCAGATCGGCTCTTTCAAGATGACCGGCAAGCGGGTCTTCCGGATGGCACCCCTCCACCACCACTTCGAGCTGGGTGGCTGGAACGAGGTCACCATCGTCATCCGGTTCTGGCTGATCGCCGGCCTCTGCGTGGCGCTCGGCGTCGGCATCTTCTACGCCGACTGGGTGGCGGCATGAGCCGGCGCGGGGTGGCCGGCGCCCACGTGGCGGTCGTCGGCCTCGGCGCGTCCGGCCGGGCGGCGGCGGACGTGGTCGCCACCCTCGGCGGTCGGGTCAGTGGCCTCGACCGGTCGGAGGAGGCGGTGGTGGCGGCGGCTGCCGAGGTTCCGGCGGGGTCGTTCTCCGCCCATCCCGATGCCGAGGACCTCGCGGCGGCGGTGCTCGACGTCCGCCCGGACATCGTCGTCGTCTCGCCCGGGATCCCCTCCCACGCGCCGGTGTTCGCTGCCGCACGCGCCGCGGGCATCCCCGTGTGGAGCGAGGTCGAGCTGGCGTGGCAGGTGCAGGCACCGCGCGCCGACGGGTCCTACGCCCCCTGGCTCACCCTGACGGGGACCAACGGCAAGACGACCACCGTGACGATGACGTCGTCGATCCTCACCGCCGCCGGGCTGGACGCCCCCGCGGTCGGCAACGTGGGCACGCCGATCGTGCGGGTGGCCGCCGAGGGCCGGGCGGACGTGCTGGCCGTCGAGCTGTCGTCCTTCCAGCTGCACTCCACCCACAGCGTCGAGCCACTGGCGAGCGCATGCCTCAACGTGGCTGCCGACCACATCGACTGGCACGGCTCCTTCGAGGCCTACGTGGCGGACAAGGCGCGCGTGTACGCGCGAACCCGGCGTGCCTGCCTCTACAACGTCGCCGACCCGCGGACCCGGGCGATGGTGGAGGACGCCGAGGTGGCCGACGGCGCCCGCGCCGTCGGGGTGGGGACGGGCGTCCCCGGCCCGGGCGACCTCGGCGTCGTCGACGGCGTGCTGTGCGAGCGGGCGTTCACTGAGCGGCGCCACACCCACGCCGTCGAGCTCGCGACCCTCGCCGACCTGGCCCACCTCGCACCCTCAGCGGCGGGGGAGGTTCCCGCGCACGTCGTCGTCGATGCGCTCTTCGCGGCCGGCCTGGCCCTCGCGCAGGGCGTCACCGCGGAGGAGGTACGGGCGGGGCTGCGGGCGTACCGGCCCGGCGACCACCGCATCCAGCTCGTCGCCGACCTCGACGGCGTCGCGTGGGTGGACGACTCCAAGGCCACCAACGCGCACGCGGCCGAGGCATCGCTCGGGGCGCTCCGGCCGGGGACGGGGGTGTGGATCGCCGGCGGGCTCGCGAAGGGAGCGCGCTTCGACGAGCTCGTCCTCGCGGTGCGCGACCGGCTGCGGGCGGTGATCCTGATCGGCGTCGACCGGGAGCCGCTGTGGTCAGCACTTGAGCGACACGCGCCCCAGATCCCGCGCTTCGAGGTCGACTCGCCGGAGCATGGAGACGTGATGCGGTCCGCGGTGGCGATCGCAGCACGCCACGCCCGGCCCGGGGACACCGTCCTCATGGCTCCGGCCTGTGCCTCGATGGACCAGTTCCGGAGCTACGCCGACCGGGGGGAGGCATTCGCCAGGGCAGTGAGGGAGGTGCGGGGATGACCACGATCGAGGAGGCCCGCCGTCGCCTGCGGTTCCGTGCCCCCAGCGCCCGCGTGGCCACGACGGCGGACCCCGGGGCACTGTCCTACTACCTGATCGCAGGGGCGGGGCTCCTGCTCGTGGTGATCGGCGTCGTGATGGTGCTGTCCGCCTCCACGATCACGTCGCTGCGCACCGAGGGCAACCCCTACGCGGACTTCCTCTCCCAGGCCCAGTTCGTCCTCCTCGGCCTTCCCCTCCTCGTCCTGGCGTCCCGGCTCCCGGTGAGGTGGTTCCGATACCTCGCGTGGCCCGCCCTCCTGGGCAGTGTCGCGCTGCAACTCCTGGTCTTCACCAGCTTGGGCCGTGGCGAGGGAGGGAACCTGAACTGGATCATGATCCCGGGCCTCAACCAGACCATCCAGCCGTCCGAGTTCATGAAGATCGGCCTCGCCCTGTGGCTCGGGATGATGGTGAGCCGGCGCGGCGTCCGCCTCGACGACTGGCGCCACGTCGCGCCCATCCTCGCCGGGGCCGCGGTCTGCGTGGGGCTCGTGATGCTGGGGAACGACATGGGGACCGCACTCGTGCTCGTCATGCTCGTCGCGGGTGCGCTCTTCGTCGCCGGCCTGCCCCTCTGGTGGTTCGGGGCGGGCGCGTTCGTCGGCGTTCTGGGTGTGGTGGCGCTGATCGTCGCCTACCCCTCCCGCGTCCGCCGCATCATGCACTTCCTCGGGATCAGCGAGGAGGACCCGACGGGAACCGGCTACCAGTCCAACCACGGGCTGTGGGGCCTCGGCACCGGCGGGGTGACCGGTGTGGGCCTCGGCGCCTCCCGGGAGAAGTGGGCGTACCTGCCCGAGGCACACAACGACTTCATCTTCGCGATCCTCGGGGAGGAACTCGGCCTCCTCGGCACGTTGCTCGTGCTGCTCCTGTTCGGCGTGCTGGCCTTCGGACTGCTGCGCATGATCAGGCGGCACCCCGACCCGTTCGTGAAGATCACCACCGCTGCCGTCGCATGCTGGGTCATCGGCCAGTCACTCGTGAACATCGGGGTGGTCATCGGGATCCTGCCCGTCATGGGACTTCCGCTCCCACTCGTCTCCGCGGGCGGTTCCGCGATGATCGCCACCCTCCTCGCCCTCGGCATCATGCTCGCCTTCGCGCGCAGCGAACCGGGGGCCAGGGCTGCGCTGTCCGTCTCCACCTCCGCGGTGCGACGGTCGCTGGCCGTCGTCGGAGGCCGCCTGACGGGGGGCCGCCATGGCTAGGATCCTGCTGGCCGGCGGTGGTTCCGCCGGGCACGTCAACCCGCTGCTCGCGACGGCCGACGAACTGCGGCGACGCCACCCCGACGCGGCGATCGAGGTGGTCGGCACCGAGACCGGCCTCGAGAAGGAACTCGTCCCTGCAGCCGGCTATCCCCTCACCTTCATCCCACGGGCGCGGCTTCCGCGTGGTCCGAGCCCCGAGTTGCTTACCCTGCCCGCCCGGCTGCGCTCCGCGCTGGCGACCACCGGCCGCGTGCTCGACGAGTTCCGGCCGGACGTCGTCGTGGGCTTCGGCGGCTACGTCTCCACGCCCGCCTACCGTGCGGCCTTCGGGCGTGGCATCCCGGTGGTGGTCCACGAGCAGAACGCCCGTCCGGGTCTCGCGAATCGCTACGGCGCCCGCCGGGCGGCCGTCGTCGCCCTCACCTTCGCCTCGACGCCGCTGGCCGCCCGTCGCGGCCGCACCGTCGTCACCGGGATGCCGCTGCGCGGACCCGTCGCGGAGCTCGCCGCCGCCGGGGCCTCCGGTCCCGTCGACCGGGCGGCGGCCGCCCGCGAGCTCGGGCTGGATCCCTCGGCGCCCACCGTGCTGATCACCGGCGGTTCGCTCGGCGCCGCCAGCATCAATGCGGCCGCCGCCGGCGCACTGCCGCGCCTCGCCGCGGCCGCTCAGGTCCTGCACCTCACCGGCACCGGCAAGTCCGCCGCGGTCCTGGAGGCACACCGGGAGGCCGGCGCACCGGCGAACTACCACGTCCGGGAGTACCTGACGGGCATGCACCGCGCCTACGCGTGCGCCGACCTCGTCGTCACCCGCTCCGGCGCGGGGATGGTGTGCGAGCTGAGTGCCCTCGGCCTGCCCGCCCTCTACGTCCCCCTCCCGATCGGCAACGGCGAGCAGCGGCTCAACGCCGCGGACGTGGTGGCCGCCGGCGGCGGCGAGATCATCGACGACGCGGACCTCACCCCGGAGATGCTCGCGTCTCGCGTGGAGGCCCTCGTCGCGGACGCCGGCACGCTGCGCAGCATGGGGGAACGTGCCGCGAGCGCGGGGACGCATGACGGCGCCGCCCGGCTCGCCGACGAGATCGAGTCGTCATGGTGACCCACCACCTCATCGGCATCGGAGGTGCCGGCATGAGCGTGGTGGCAGAACTGCTCGCCGCCCGCGGGCACGCGGTCCAGGGGTCCGACGCGAAGCGCTCCGAGGTCCTCGCCCGCCTCGAGCAACAGGGCATCAGGACCTTCGTGGGACACGACGCCAGCCATGTCGGCCCCGGCATGGTGGTGGTGGTGTCCACCGCCATCCGGCTGGACAACCCGGAACTGGTGCGCGCACGCGACCTGTCGCTCGAGGTCATCCACCGCTCCGAGGCGCTTGCGCGCGCGGCGGCCGGGATGGACTTCGTGGCGGTCGCCGGCGCCCACGGCAAGACCACCACCTCGGCGATGGTCGCCGTCGCGCTCCGGGAGGCGGGCCTCGACCCGTCGTGGGCCATCGGGGGCACGGTGGTGGGAGTGGGGAGCGGTGCCCACCTCGGAGCCGGGAACGTGTTCGTCGCCGAGGCCGACGAGTCCGACCGGTCCTTCCTCAACTACACGCCGCGCATCGCGGTGGTCACCAACGTCGAGCCCGACCACCTCGACCACTACGGCTCCGAGGCTGCGTTCATCGCGGCGTTCCACGACTTCCTCGGACGGATCGTGGCCGGCGGACTGCTGGTCGCGTGCCGCGACGACGCCGGTGCGGCGGGCCTGCTCGACGTCGCACGTTCACGCGGCATCCGGTGCGTCTCCTACGGCACCACGGCTCCCGACGCGGCCGACGCCCTCGTCGTCGACGGTGACGGCGTCGTCCGCGGTGGCGAGCGGCATCCGCTCGTTCTGCGGGTGGGGGGCGACCACAACCGGCTGAACGCCGCTGCGGCCTTCGCCGTGGGACTTGAGCTCGGCGTGGCCCCCGACGTCATGGGCACCGCGCTCGGCGCGTTCCTCGGGACCGGGCGGAGATTCGAGGACAGGGGAGCGCTGCGCGGGATCCGCGTGGTCGACGACTACGCGCACCACCCCACCGAGGTGGCGGCGACCCTCGCCACGGCTCGGGCAGCCGCGGGTGGCGGCCGAGTCCTCGTCCTCTTCCAGCCCCATCTCTTCTCCCGGACCCGCCAGTTCGCGGATCGCTTCGCCGCCGCGCTCGACCTGGCTGACGACGTGGTGGTGACGGCGATCTACGCCGCTCGCGAGGACCCGGAACCCGGGGTCACCTCCGAGCTCATCACCCGGGCGATGCGCCGTGGGCGGTACGTCGCGGATCGGCACCAGGCCGCCCGGGAGGTCGCGGGCCACGCGCGACCGGGGGACATCGTCCTGACCATGGGAGCGGGCGACGTCACCGACCTCGCCGACGAGATCCTGGCGGCGCTGTGAGACCGCCCCAGCAACCCCGTGCCCGGGCCGGATCCCCTGCGGCCCCGAGCGGCCCGAGTGCGCCGAGCGCGCCGCAGCCGGCTCGCGAGGCGAGCGTGCCGGCGCCCCGGCCCGCGACGGTGACGACGCTCCACCGCGACACCCCACCACGCGCGGACCTCCTGCCGTCCCTCCAGTCGAGGCTCCGGGAGCGCACGCGCGCGGCCAGGCGGGCGCTGTGGCGCCGAATGGGGCTCGTGGCGCTGGTGGCCGCCCTCGCCGTCACCCTCGGCTGGGCGGCCTTCCTCTCCCCGCTGTTCGCACTCGACCCTGCGAAGGTGACCGTGGACGCTCCGGAGGGGACGGTGGACCCCGCGGTCATCCGCGAGGTCATCGACTCCCATGCCGCCGTCCCGCTGCCGCGCCTGGACGCATCGGCCCTCGCCACCCGGCTCGAGGAGGAACCCGGCATCCGCACGGTCACGGTGGAACGGGCGTGGCCACGGGGCCTCGTCGTGACCGTCGAACCACGCGTCGCGGCTGCGGCGGTCCCAGCCGAGGACGGTGTCGCGCTGTTCGACGCCGACGGCGTGCGCGTCGGCGTCGTCCCGGCGCCCCCCGACGGGATCCCCGTCATCGACATCCCCCTCGGAGAGGACACGCCACGCACCCTGATGGAGGCACTCGCCGTCCTCGCCGCACTCCCGGACGACCTGCGTTCCCAGGTGGTGGACGTCTCCGCGCGCAACGCCGACTCCATCGTGCTGGTCCTCGCCGATGGCGCCACGGTGCGCTGGGGCGGGAACTCGGAGAACGAGCTCAAGGCCAGCGTCCTCGCCACGCTGCGACAGGTGCCGGCAGGCCTGTATGACGTCTCGACCCCGCGGCGTCCCATCACTCGCTGACGCGCCATCCGCGACACACCCGCGCCGGTCGTTGCCAGCCCCCGGTCGCGTGCGTACCTTCACGGCGGCAGGAAACAAGAGATGTCTTAATCTCCAGCTCAGGTTGAAGGTTGGACCGGACGAGAGGGAACTCCCGTGGCAGCACCCCAGAACTACTTGGCGGTCATCAAGGTGGTCGGGA
>RZYE01000355.1 GCA_009930425.1 Actinomycetota bacterium
CCGGTAGACCGAGGAGAGGTGAAGGGTGGGATCCGCGACGGCGGCGGCGCGGTGCACGTCCTCGACCGTGAGGTGCTGGCCGGGGTGCTCGCCCAGGGCGGTGATGACGGAGGCCCGCGATCGCGTCATGCGCTCGCCACGCGAACGCAGGCGTTCCCCCACCCACGCGATCACCTCGGCGGTGCTCGTGGCGGCGGGAGGGGCAGCGCCCGGATCGATGTCCACGCACGAGAGTCTAGGGAAGAATCGAGCGGGACAGCCTCCGCACCCCAGCGCCACTCACGTGGCCCACCACGGATCAGGACGCACGATGACCCCGCACCTCCCCGATGACGCCGTCCTCCCCGCCGCCGCTGACGTCGGCCCCACCGCCGTCCTCCCCGCCGCCGTCGACGAGGCCGATCTCGCCGAGCGCCTCGCCACCCTCACGCTCGAGCAGAAGGTCCGTCTCGTCACGGGCGCGGACCACTGGTCGCTGTACCCCGAACCGGCCGCGGGACTGCGCCGGCTGGTCCTCTCGGACGGGCCCGCCGGCGTGCGCGGAGAGCGCTGGGACGAGCGGGACACCTCGGTCAACGTCCCCTCGCCCACCGCGCTCGCGGCGAGCTGGGACACCGCCGCCGTCGAACGGCTCGGCCGCCTCCTCGCCGCAGAGGCCCGCCGCAAGGGCGTGGACGTGCTGCTCGCTCCCACCGTGAACCTGCACCGCACCCCGCACGGCGGACGCCACTTCGAGTGCTTCAGCGAGGACCCCTACCTCACCGCCCAGCTCGGCGCGGCGTACGTGCGGGGCGTCCAGGCGGGCGGTGTCGCAGCCACCGTGAAGCACTTCGTGGCCAACGACTCCGAGACCGAACGCCGGACCCTCAACGCCCTCGTCGCCGAGCGGCCGTTGCGCGAGCTCTACCTCGCGCCCTTCGAGACGATCATCCACGAGGCCGGCGCGTGGGCCGTGATGGCGGCCTACAACGCTGTCAACGGGTCCACGATGACCGAGAGCCCGCTCCTGCGCGAGATCCTCCAGGAGGAGTGGGGCTTCGACGGCGTCACCATGTCCGACTGGTCCGCCACCCGCTCCACCGTGGCCGCCGGCAACGCCGGGCTGGAGCTCGCCATGCCAGGTCTGGGAGGTCCGTGGGGTGACGCGCTCCTCGCCGCGGTGCGCGCCGGGGAGGTCCCGGAGGCCGCCGTCGACGACAAGGTGCGCCGCATCCTCCGCCTCGCCGCCCGCGTGGGGGCGCTGGACGGCGCCGCCGTTGAGGCGCCCACGACCACCGACGACGACGCCGCCACCCTCGTCCACGCCGCCCGCCTCGTCCGCGCCCAGGCCGCGGCCGGGATGGTGCTCGCCACGAACGACGGCGTGCTCCCGCTGGCCCCGGAGTCGCTGGCCCGCGTGGCCCTGATTGGGCCGAACGCACTCGCGGCCCGCACCCTCGGCGGGGGATCCGCGACCGTGTTCCCGCCGTACACGGTCTCGCCCGCGGAGGGGTTGGCGGCCGCACTGGGAGAGGGCGTGCGGCTGGACGTGGCGGTGGGGGTGCGCTCCTCGGCGCGGACCGCACCCGCCGCGGCTCCGTGGTCCTGGCGTCCGGACGGCGAGCCGGGTGCCGAGGTGAGGTTCCTCGCCGCGGACGGGACCGAGATCGCCCGCGAGGTCCGCACCGGCGGCACCTACAACTGGATGTCCGGGATCGGCGTGGACGGGGACGTGGCCACGATCGAGGTGCACGCCACGGTGCGTGCCACCGAGGGCGGCACCTACGAGATCGGGTGCTCCGGACTCGGCCGGTTCCGGCTCGCGCTGGACGGCGCCGAGGTGTTCGACGAGGTGGCCGTCCTGCGGGAGGGTGCGGACTTCGCGGAGGCCATCATGATCCCGCCGCAGGTGATCCACCGGGTGGACCTCGCCGCCGGCGAGGAGGTGCGGGCCGTGCTCAGCCATGACGTGGGCAGTGGGGCCGCGGCGGGTGGGCGCGATGGGGGGCCGATGATCCAGTTCAACGTCCAGCCCGCCCACGGCTCCGATGCCGAGGAGATCGCCCGGGCCGTGGTGCTCGCGCGGGAGGCGGACGTCGCGGTGGTGGTGGTCGGGACCACGGAGGAGGTGGAGTCCGAGGGCTTCGACCGC
>RZYE01000356.1 GCA_009930425.1 Actinomycetota bacterium
GCCCGGCAACGCGGTGAACCCCGCCGCGGTGGAGGCCATGGCCGAGGAGGGCATCGACATGTCCGCCGCGCAGCCGAAGATCCTCACCGACGAGGCCGTTCTCGCCTCTGACGTGGTCATCACGATGGGCTGCGGGGACGCCTGCCCGTTCTACCCCGGCAAGCGCTACCTCGACTGGGAGCTCGACGACCCGGCCGGCAAGGGCGTGGAGTCCGTCCGCCCCATCCGGGACGAGATCAAGCAGCGCATCCTCGGCCTGCTTGGCGAGCTGGGCGTGGAGCCCGTCTCGATCTGAGCTGTTGCCGGACAGGGGTAGCCCCGTCATCATGGTCGGATCACGTTGCCGGATGACGGGAGAGTGGCCATGGCCGAGATCGTGCTGTTCCACCATGCACAGGGACTCACCGCGGGGGTCGAGGGGTTCGCGGACATCCTCCGGCGGGCGGGGCACGTGGTCCACGTTCCCGACCTGTTCGAGGGCCGCACCTTCGAGACCCTCGAGGAGGGAGTGGTGCACTTCCAGCAGGTGGGTGGGGAGAGCATCCTCCACCGCGCCCGCACCGCGGTGGAGGCGCTGCCCGAGGAGCTGGTGTACGCCGGGATCTCGCTCGGCGTGATGCCGGCCCAGATGTTCGCCCAGACCCGTCCGGGCGCCCGTGGAGCGCTGTTCTTCGAGGCGTGCCTCCCGGTGGAGGAGTTCGGGGAGTGGCCGGAGGGCGTCCCGGTGCAGGTCCACGGGATGGATGCCGACCCGTTCTTCGTGGGCGACGGGGACATCGACTCCGCCCGCGCCCTCGTCTCCTCCGCCCCCGACGCCGAGCTCTTCCTCTACCCGGGCGACCAGCACCTGTTCGGGGACTTCAGCCTGCCGTCCTACGACGAGCACTCCGCCGCCCTGCTCGCCGAACGCGTCCTCACGTTCCTGGAGCGCATCGGCTGAGCCCGGATCCGTCACTCGTGCAGGTGCCGCTCGCGGGCGGCGTGGGACTGGGGTTCGAGCTGGAACGTGGTGTGCTCGACCCCGAGCTCGAAGTGCTCCGCCACGCACTGCTGCAGCTCTGCCAGCATCTCGCCGGCATGGCCGTTCGTGAAGCAGGAGTCGTCCACCACCACGTGGGCGCTCAGCACCGGCAGGCCCGTGGTGATCTGGGAGGCGTGCAGGTCATGGACGCCTCGGACGTGCGGGACGGCGAGGATGTGGCGCCGCACCTCCCCCAGGTCGAGTCCCTTCGGGGTGGATTCCAGCAGGACGTTGCCGGCCTCGCGGATGATCGTCACCGCCCGCGGGAGGATGAGGAGCGCGATCAGCATGCCGGCAACCGCGTCCGCGCGGTTCCACCCGAGCGTCGCGATGAGGACGGCGCTCACGATCACGGCCACGGAGCCCAGCGCGTCGTTCACCACCTCCAGGAACGCGGCGCGCATGTTGAGGTTGGCGCCTCGCCCCCCGCTCAGGACCAGCAGCGAGGCGACGTTCCCCACCAGCCCGACGACGCCGAACACCAGCAGGCCCGTCGCGGTCACCTCGGGTGGTTCCGCCAGCCGGCGAACCCCCTCGACCAGCGCGAACAGTCCCACCCCGAGGAGTACCGTCGCCTGGGCACCGGCAGCGAGGACCTCGGCGCGCCGCCACCCCCAGGTGCGCTGCGACGTCGGCGGACGCAGGGCCAGCGACGCCGCCGCGAGTGCCATGAGGAGGCCGCCGGCGTCGGTGAGCATGTGGCCGGCGTCGGCAAGGAGGGCGAGGCTCCCGGTCCACAGCGCCCCGATGACCTCCGCCACGAGGATCGTCGCCGTGATCGCGAAGGCGATCGCCAGCCGACGGCGGGGCGTGGCCGGGTGTGCGGGCGCGTGGTCGTGGGTCATTGCTCCCCCGGTCCCCCGCTCACGGCCTCCCCGTGGGTGTGCCGGTGGTGGGCGTCGGGGTAGTGCTCGTGCTCGTGGGTGACCGCCTCGTGCGTGTGGGGGTGGCGGTGCCCGCCGACGGGAACCGGTTCCGCGTGCTGGTGGTCATGGTGGAGGTCATCGTGGGTGTGCCAGTGGTCGTGGGTGATGGCCTCATGGGTGTGGGCGTGGGTGTGCCGCTCGGTGAGGTGCAGCGCCACCCCGAGCGCCATGAGGAGG
>RZYE01000357.1 GCA_009930425.1 Actinomycetota bacterium
CGACATCGCCGCACGCAACCGCGGTCCCAAGGGTGTCCACCGTCAGGCCGAGAGCACCTTCCGGCGCCTCCTGCCGTTCCTCGTCGTGATCGTCGCCGCGCCGCTGCTGGCGTGGGGCGTCCTGTCGCTGCTGAACCAGGACGCCGACGACGGCGCACCGGTCGCCTCGCCGGCCGCCTCCCCGACCACTCCCGCGGCCACCGACGGGTCCACCGGGGAGCCGACCACCACGCCCACCGCGAGCGCTTCCGCCGAGCCGACGCCGTCCCCCGAGCCGAGCCCCACCCCCACCGAGTCCGCGGTCCAGTTCGACGCGCCCGTCGCGGTCCTGAACGGCGCCGGGGTGGCAGGGATCGCGGGGCGAACGGCGGACCGGCTCACGGCCGCGGGCTTCACCGCCGTCACCCCCGGCAACTACGCGAGTGCCCAACCCACCGCGACCACGATCTACTACAACAATGCCGAGCTCGCCGGGACCGCCCAGGCGATCGGCGCTGAGCTCGGGATCGACCTGCTGGTGGAGCTCGCCAGCGCTACGGACTCGGTGGTGGTTGTCCTGCGGGGCGACTTCCAGGAGTAGCCCACCCCCGCTGCCGTGCCCACGCTCGGCCCCGACCCGGCAGGTGGCGGACTCGGCAGCTGACGTCAGCGTTCCAACGCCTGGACCGCCAGCACCACGTTCGCGGCCGACCAGGTGAGGGGGGCGACGGAGCGCGGTTGCCCCTCCGCGGTGACCTTCTCGGGGATCGCGCCCGAGGAGGTGCGGTGCGCGTCCGTCCAGTCCAGCAGTTCGGCAGCGAGGTGCTCGGCCCCGTTCTCGGCGGCCACCCACGCGTAGAGGGTGGTCTGCGGCGTCCACGAGACCCCGTCGTTCCGCCAGCCCGCGCCCGGCGACAGCCCGCCGGCAGGCTCGCGCAGGAGGCGCACCGACCGGGTCCAGGCATCGAACGCGCCGGGGACGGGCTCGGACTGGAAGGGCGGGAGCAGGAGGGCCACGTTCGCGTCGGCGCCCTGCCGGCTCGCCGAGACGAGCGACCCCGACGGGTTCGCGTAGCGCTGGAAGCCGCCCGGCCCGAAGGTGCGGAGGATCTCGTCGCGCAGGAGGTCTCGCCGCGCCGCCACCGCGGCGTCGCCGCTCAGGGCGGCGGCGGAGTCGAGGCCCATCAGGGCTGCGGCCGCCGTGCCGATGGTCAGCCGCTCCTCGGCCACCTCCCACGAGTCCGACGACGGCGCCGGGAGCCCGTCCGCCGTCGCCGCCATCAGGTGGGCCGTGGCTCGCTCGACCAGCGGCGCGAACTGGTCGCTGGCGTCCGGGGCCTCGGCCAGGACGTGGCGCGTGGCCCAGAGGACGTACCCGACGGCGTCGAGCTGGTCGCGCCGGCCGTCGCCGACCGCCACGCCGGTCGGCAGGGACCGCGCGGCGAACGACCCGTCCGGACGCTGCTGGGACTGGAGGAACGCGAGGACGGCCGCGGCGTCGTCGGCGTGGCCGGTGCGCGCGAGGGCCACCGCGACATGCGCGGCGTCCCGCGGCCACACGAGCCGCCAGAGGGGGATCCACCCGGCCACGGTGGCACCGGGCTGGGACACCCGGCCCGAGGTGAAGGTGGCGCCCGTGAGCGTGTGGATGTCCAGCAGTGCACCGGTGGCCATGTCCTCCCAGGGCCCGCCCCGGCCGGGGACCGTCCCGTACTCCAGCCACGCGGACTGCGCGGCGGCGACGCCGCGCGCCGCCAGGCGGGTGTCGGCGGCGGGCACGCGCGAGGAACCCGCGTACGCCATTGCCGAACCCGGCGGCACCGCGGCCACCACGGGGGTGCCGTCACGGACCAGGACGGCGACGCCGTCGAGCAGCAGCGACGGGGGCGGGGCGACCGGCCGCGCGCCCGCGGCCGTGAGCAGGCCCGCGGCGACCACGGTGAGGACGGCGGCCGCACCTGCCGCGGCACGCCGGAAGTCCACCATCCCGCGATTCTAGGACGCTGACCCCGGTGGTCACGTGGAGTTGCTGCTGCCGGTGGGGCCGCTTGCACTCTCGGGCCCAGAGTGCCAAGATCGCATTAGCACTCTCACCCTGAGAGTGATAAGTGAACACCGGCTTGTCGGTGAGGCGTATCGCCCGGC
>RZYE01000358.1 GCA_009930425.1 Actinomycetota bacterium
TCGACCAGGTCCGGGCCTCGCCCGAGCTCGCGCACTACACGCAGTTCCTGCCGGAACGCGGGGACTTCGGCCTCGTAGCGGAGGACGGGGCGGGCCCGGCGGGGGTGGCGTGGGCAATCTCCCTTCCCGCCGACGATCCCGGTTACGGCTTCATCGACGACGCCGTTCCCGAGCTGGCCCTCTGGGTGCGGGCGGACGTGCGAGGCCGGGGCATCGGGCGGCGCCTGCTGCGTGCGCTGAAGGACACGGCGGCCGCGCGTGGCCTTGCCGCACTCAGCCTCTCGGTGGAGGACGGGAACCACGCCCGGCATCTCTACGAGTCCGAGGGCTTCGCGGACGTCCCAGGCCGCGAGGCCGACGGCGTGATGCTCTGGCGAAGGGGCGGCTCGCGACCGCCGCAGGGCTTCACTCCTGGCGTGGACCGAGGTCCGGCTCCTGCGTGATCCCGTACTCGTGGCGTAGGGCGGAGAGCGCGGCCTGCCAGCCGCTCACGCCGTGCACGCCCGGGCCGGGCGGCGTTGAAGCGGAGCAGAGGTACACCCCGCTCCCGCCCGGCGCCCGCCACGGGTCGGCCGCGAGTACCGGCCGCGCCACCAGTTGCTGCAGGTCCACACTGCCCGCGGCGATGTCGCCGCCCACGTAGTTGGGGTTGTGGTGCTCGAGTGCCGCCGCGGAATGGCTCGTGGACGCCCGGATCAGGTCCCGGAACCCCGGAGCGAACTCCTCGATGCGGGCGGTGACGGCCTCCGTCATGTCGCGGGTGGACCCGCGGGGCACGTGGGTGTACGCCCACAGCACGTGCTGGCCTGCCGGTGCCCGGGAGGGGTCGAACGTGCTGGGTTGGGACACGAGCACGTAGGGGCGCTCCGGGTACTCGCCGCGGGCCACGGCCGCCTCGGACGCCGCCATCTCCTCACGCGTGCCACCCAAGTGGATCGTGCCGGCGCCGGCCAGCCCCTCGGCAGCCCACGGCACGGGTCCGGCCAGCGCATAGTCCACCTTCGCGGCGGCGTCGCCGTGCCGGAAGCGAAGCAGCCGCCGGGTGTGGCCGGCGGGCAGCCGGTCACCGGCGATGCGGACCATGGCACGAGGAGTGGTGTCGAAGAGGACAGCGCGGGCGGGTGGGAGGTCGGCCAGGGACGCCACCTCCACGCCGGTGCGGAAGGTGACACCGTGGGCGCGGGCGTCGTCGGCCATGGCGTCGGCGATCGCCTGTGAGCCGCCCACCGGGATCGGCCAACCGCCCACGTGCGCGGCGCCGACCAGCACCAGCCCGGCAGCGGCGGCGGAGAGCGAGGGTTGCGGCCCGATCACGTGGGCCAGCGCGCCACCGAGCAACGCGGGCGCCTCCTCGCCCCGCCATCGCACGTTCCACAGGGGCGAGCCCTGCTCGAGCACCGCCCGCCCGAGGCCGAGCAGCTCCCACGGCCGGGCGGGCATCCGGAGGAGCGGACCGGAGATCAGGTCGGTGACCCGCTCCGCGCGCTCCACGAACGGGCGCATGAGGGAGAGCCACGCCCCGCCGTCGCGCCCCAGGCCGGCAGCGGTGCGCTCCACGTCCCGCCACGCGACCGCCGCCCGGTCGCGGGTGATGCCCTGGGCGTAGGGGATCTCCGGGTGGTGGAACTCGAGGCGCTCGGTGAGCCCGAATCGGCGGAAGAACTGGGAGACGAGTGCCATGGGGTGCACGGCGGAGCAGATGTCGTGCCGGAAGCCCGGCAGCGTGATCTCCGCGGTGCGCGTGCCGCCCCCGAGGAAGGACGCCCGTTCGTACACCTCGACCGGCACCCCGGCCCGCGCGAGCGTCACCGCGGCGGCGAGCCCGTTCGGACCGGCACCAACGATGATCGCCCGGTCCGTCACCGCAGGCTCCGGGCACGGGAGATGGCCATGACGCCCATCCTCGCAGCTACCCGTGAAGAGGTGCCAACGTCATCGTCGCTTCCCCTTCCGCAGTCATCGACAGTGCCATCATGTGATCGCCGGGAACCCCTTTGTCAAGAGGGCATGACACAATGGGAGGATGCCCGCGCCCGTGATCGAGGTGACGTCGCTGACCAAGCGGTTCGGCGACGTCGTCGCGGTGGACGGCATCAGCTTCGCCGTCCGGGAGGGGGA
>RZYE01000359.1 GCA_009930425.1 Actinomycetota bacterium
TTCGAGCAGATGCTCGTGGAGGACGGCATCCTGCTGCGGAAGTACTGGTTCTCCGTCTCGGACAAGGTGCAGTACGAGCGCTTCCAGAAGCGGCTGAACGACCCGCTGCGCCAGTGGAAGCTCTCCCCCATGGACCTGCAGTCCATCACCAAGTGGGAGGAGTACTCCCGGGCCAAGGACGAGATGCTCGTCCACACCGACACCCCGATCGCCCCGTGGTACCAGGTCGGTTCCGACTCCAAGAAGGCAGCCCGGATCAACATGATCCACCACCTGCTCTCCACGATCCCGTACAAGGAGATTCCCACCGGCACGATCGAGATGCCCCCACGGCCGCCCGGCTACGGCTACCGCCGGCCCGACCTCACCGTCAACACCTACGTGCCCGACCACGCCGCGACCCTCGAGCCGCTGCGCAAGGGCACCCCGCCGCACGACACCGAGGACTGAGCGCGGGGAGGGGCGGGCCACGAGGGTGGCCCGCCCCTCCTCGCTGCGGTGACAGCCTGGGTCAGGAGAGCAGGGACTTCATCTTCCCCGCGATGGTCTCCGTCGCCTTCCTCGGCGAGACGCGGGACAGCATGTCGAGCGAACGCGCGTCCTTGCCGACGACCACGCGGTACGCCCCCTTCTCCATGGCCCCGATGATCTGGGCGGCGGCGTCCTCGGGAGAGGTCAGCTTCATGCCGGTGCCCGGCTTCGACGATTCGGACCGCTTGATCTCCACGCCGGAGTTCTTGCTGATGTCCGTGGCCGACCCGCCCATGATGACGACGGTCGCAGCGACGTTCGTGTCCATCAGCTCGGCGTAGAGGCCCTCGGTGAGCATCTTGACCGCGGCCTTGGAGGCGCCGTAGATGGTCTGCCCGGGCACCGGTGCGACCGCGCCCATGCTGGCCACGTTGACGATGCTGGCGGCCGGCCGCTCCAGCAGGAGGGGCAGGAGGGTCTTCGTGGTGTTGATGACCCCCCAGAAGTTGACCGCCATGACCTTCTCCATCTGGGAGAAGTCCAGGTCGTTCACCCGCACGAACGGCTGGATGATCCCGGCGACGTTCAGCAGACCGTCGATCGCGCCGTGGGCTGCGAGCACCTCGTCGGCGAGCGCGGCCACCTGGCCCCGGTCCGTGACGTCGACGACGTGGGTGGTCAACCGCTCGCCCGCGCCGGCGAGGCGGGCGGTCTCCGCGAGGCCTGCCTCGTTGAGGTCGACGGCTGCCACGCGGGCGCCTCGCTTCACGAGACCGAGGACCACCTGGCGGCCGATCCCGCTGCCGCCGCCGGTGACGACGAAGACCTTGGTGTTGATCTGCATGTGCTGGCTCCTTGAGATTTCGGTGACAGGTGTCACCATCCCATTGTGCGGGGTTCTCCCTTGAACGGCCCGACGACCGTACTCGTCACCCAGCCCCCGTAGAACCCACCCGGTTGCGGGGTCACCACCTCGCCGTTCACCGTGCACCGATCCATGGCCCGCGCCATCACCGCGACGGCGCCGGCGATCGCCTCGAAGCCCGGCGTGGGCGTCTCGTACGTCCACGCCGCCCGGGGGGCGACGGCGTCGCCCGCCACGACGTCGAAGTAGCTCGCCCGGCCCTTCCACTCGCACCAGGTGGCGCCCTCTGTGGGACGGAGAACCCCGGGCTCGAAGGCGTCACGAGGGAGGTAGTAGGTGGGCGGGTGACTGGTCTCGAGGACGCGGTGGGCACGGTCGGTGCGGGCGATGCGGCGGCCACCGAGGTGGATCTCGATGCTGCCGGCGAACTCCTCGACACGGGGCGGGCGGGGGTAGTCCCAGACGGACTCCTGGCCGGGGCCGGGCGGGATGGGGGCGGGGCGTCGTGCCATGGGATCAGGGTAGGGATTCGCCTCGCCGACAGCGCCCGCACTCGTTGCCCCCACCCCAACAGCGCCCGCACTCGTTGCCCCCCACCCCAAGAGCGCCCGCAGAACGTTCCTGCGGGTGGTGTACCGCCCGCAGAATCGTCTCGCGCACGCTCGATCGTTCTGCGGGCGCAGTTGGGGATTGGCCCCGCTGCCACAGATTCCTGACTCCTGACTCCTGACTCCGCGCGACTGCCAGGGTCGCCCAGCGTGTACTGCCCCGTCTTCA
>RZYE01000360.1 GCA_009930425.1 Actinomycetota bacterium
AGTCGTTCCCGGGTGACGCGGACGCCATCTTCCCCGGATGGCGCGAGAAGCTGGGTGTCCAATGACGCAGCGGATCACGCTGACGCAGTTCCTCCACGAAGGACAACGGCACGTCGCCGGTGCCACCGGGGACTTCTCGGGGCTCGTGGCGGACGTCGCCGTCGCGAGCAAGACGATCGCCAACGCCGTGGGGAGGGGTGCGCTGGCCGGGGCCGGGGACGACCTGCCGGCGCACCTGCGCGCCCTCGCGTCCGACCTCTTCCTTGAGCTGGTCTCGGCGACGAGTCACCTCTCCGCGACCCTCTCCCGGGACGAGGACGGGATCCGGGAGACCAGCCAGCACGGCAGGTACCTGCTCACGGTCGTACCGCTCAGCAGCTCCACCAACCTGGACATCAACTTCCAGACCGGCACCATCTTCTCCATCCTGCGCGCGCCCGATCCGGAGCGGCCCGCCCGCGAGGAGGACTTCCTCCGGCCCGGACGGGACATGGAGTGCGCCGGGCTGGTGCAGTACAGCGGTTCGACGCGGCTCGTGCTCGCCACCCGGCTCGGTGTCGACGGCTTCACGCTCGACCGGGAGCTCGGCGAGTACGTCCTCACCCACCCCGGCATCACGATGCCGACGGCCTGCGACGAGGTGTCCGTCCACGCCGTCGGGAGCCGTTCGTGGGAACCTCCCGTCAACCGGTACGTCCGCGAGTGCATCGCCGGGGCCGACGGCCCGCGTGGGCGGGACTTCCGCCTGCGGTGGTCCGCCTCCCTCGTGGCCGACGCGTCCCGCATCCTGACGCGCGGCGGGGTGTTCCTCCACCCCCACGGCGCGAGCACGCGCAACGGTGGCCACCTCGGCCTGCTGACCGAGGTGAACCCCGTCGCCTGGATCGTCGAGCGCGCCGGCGGACGTGCCATCACCGGCCGGAACGACATCCTCGACCTCCAGCCCTCCGAGATCGGCCAGCGCGTGCCGCTGATCTTCGGCTCGCGCGACGAGGTCGACAGGCTCCACGCCTACCACCGTGACTACACCGAGGGACGCGACGAGAAGGACGAGGAGCTGCCGCTCTTCTCCACGCGCTCGCTGTTCCGCTGACCGGGAGGACCGCATGTCCACCAAGCACCCCATCGTCGCCATCACTGGTTCGTCCGGGGCCGGCACCACCTCCGTGACGCGCTCCTTCAGCAACATCTTCCGCAGGGAGAAGCTCACTGCCGCCATGATCGAGGGTGACTCCTTCCACCGCTACGACCGCAGGGCGATGAAGGTGGCGGCCGCGGAGCAGGCGGCGGCCGGCAACAACCACTTCAGCCACTTCGGTCCCGAGGCCAACGAGTTCGAGGAACTGGAGAACCTGTTCCGCACGTACGGCGAGACGGGCTCGGGCCGCCACCGCCACTACCTCCACGACCTCGACGAGGCCGCCCCCTGGAACCAGGAGCCCGGCACGTTCACGCCCTGGGAGGAGCTGCCGCCCTCGGACCTGCTGTTCTACGAGGGGCTGCACGGCGCCGTCGTGACGGAGACGGTGAACGTGGCACAGCACGCGAACCTGCTCGTGGGAGTGGTCCCGATCATCAACCTCGAGTGGATCCAGAAGCTGATCCGGGACAAGGCCGCGCGCGGATACTCCACCGAGGCCGTGGTCGACACGATCCTGCGGCGGATGCCGGACTACGTCAACTACATCACCCCGCAGTTCTCCCGCACCCACGTGAACTTCCAGCGCGTGCCGACCGTGGACACCTCGAACCCGTTCATCGCGGAGGACATCCCCACCCTGGACGAGAGCTTCGTGGTGATCCGCTTCGCGAACCCGAAAGGGATCGACTTCCCGTACCTGCTCGCGATGATCCACGACTCGTTCATGACGAGGCCCAACGTCATCACGGTGCCGGGCGGGAAGATGGAACTCGCGATGCAGCTGATCTTCACGCCGATGATCCTGCGCCTGATGGAGAACAAGCGGAGGTCCGAGGTCCTGTAGCCCGCGGCGGCTGGTCGTCCGCGGGCGCTTCGGCATAGCATGGCGCCTCGGAAGTGTTTCGACCGTCAAGGACGTGAGTACATGGGTGCCAAGGAAGCACCGCACTGGCTCCTCTCCGCGT
>RZYE01000361.1 GCA_009930425.1 Actinomycetota bacterium
CGAACTGGGCACCTCGAGCGAGGCGCTGGGCGGGCTGGGTCACGTGGACATGCTCACCAGGTTCTTCACCAACAAGTTGCGGACCACCTCATCCCGTGGGCGCGGCTTGGGTGGCGAGGCTGTCCAATGGCGGCTCAAAGGTCACGCTGAGGAGCCGTTCTGGCAGTGGGTGTCCTCGTGGGCGCGCGCCATGCGGAAGCCATCCGACTACGGCTACAGCGACGACGGGTTCCACCTGCCACCCCTCGTGGTCAGGGAGACGATCGTGGAGGCGAACCGGCCCGCCGAGGGCACCCTGTTCGACGTGCCCGCCTACGGGCTCCGCGAGGAACGCGAGGAGAACCGGCGCACCCTCGTGGAGCGCTGCGAGGCCGCCGCGGCCACTCACACTGGCGGGCCGTCCGTCGCGTGGTGCCACCTGAATGACGAGTCCGCCCTACTGGCAAAACTGATCCCCGGCGCGGTGGAGGTGTCCGGCGCGGACACCCCGGACGCGAAAGAGGAGAAGCTCACCGCGTTCAGCCGCGGCGAGATCGCCACACTCGTGACCAAGCCCAGCATCGGCGCGTGGGGACTCAACTGGCAGCACGCCCACCACATGACCTACTTCCCGTCCCACTCCTACGAGCAGTGGTATCAGGCCGTTCGCCGCATGTGGCGATTCGGTCAGGCGAGCCCCGTCCAAGTGGACGTGATCACCACCGAGGGCGGCAGGAACGTCCTCGCCAACCTCCAACGCAAGGCCGATCAGGCGGACCGCATGTTCACCGCCCTCGTCCAGCACATGAACCACGCCCGCGACATTGACCGCGCGGCCTACGACCAGGAAGTGAGGGTGCCGACATGGCTGGCGTCCTGAATCAGCAGATCACCGACCGTTGGGCGATCTACAACGGCGACTCGATGGACCTCATGGCAACCCTGCCGGACCACTCCATCCATGCCTCGATATACTCACCCCCATTCGCTGGCCTGTACGTCTACAGCAGCAACGACCGCGACGTGTCGAACGCCCGCAACTACGACGAGTTCCGCGAGCACTACGCCATGTTCGTCCGCGAGATTCACCGTCTCACCAGGCCGGGCAGGTTGACGGCCGTGCATGCTGCGCCGATCCCGTCATCCAACAGCGGCCGCGACTCGTACTTCGACTTCCCCGGCGACGTGATCCGACTCCACGAGGAGTTGGGCTGGGACTGGATCGCGCGCCACGTGATCTGGAAAGAGCCGTTGGCTGTCCGCAACCGGACGATGGCGAAGAATCTCGCCCACAAGACCATCGTGGACGATGCCAGCGCGGCCGGTGTGGCCAGCGCTGACGAGCTACTGATCTTCCGCAAGCGCGGCGAGATCGAAGAACCGATTACCCACCCCACCGGGCTCGACTACTACGCCGGGTCCGAACAGGTCCCCTCCGACCTGTGGAAGTTCCGCAACTGGACCGGCAACCAGATTCAGAACCGCTACTCCCACTGGATCTGGAGACGGTATGCCTCGTCCATCTGGGACGACATTCGAATGGATCACGTACTCCCATTCCGCGACTCCAGGGAAGAGGATGACGAAAAGCACGTCCACCCGCTACAACTCGACGTGATCGCCAGATTCGTCCAGCTCCGTACCCGCCCCGGCGAGATCGTGTTCACCCCGTTCATGGGCGTTGGGTCCGAGGTCTACGAAGCGGTCAGGTTGGGCCGATACGGTATCGGCTGCGAGTTGAAGCCGTCCTACTACCAGCAGGCCGTCCGCAACCTCGCCGCCGTGCACGAGGAGTTGCACGAGGAGCCGTCACTGCTCGATGAGCTGGAGGTCATGTGATGACCTCCCTGACCATCGCCCCGTACAACACGGACCTCGACGCCTGGCGGGCACGGATCGAAGCGAAGCGCGCCGCGAACCACGCACGCTGGGCAGCCGAACAGGCCGCGAAGGAATCCCAGCGCAACCCGCGCAAGGTCAAGCCCGTGCCCGTCCGCGAACCCCGCGAACGCCGCAAGCCCGGACCCCCACGCCGCGCTGGCATCCAACCGTGCCCCACCTGCGGCAGACCCACCCGCCCGTCGAGTTACAGCGTCACCGAGTACCCCGGCACCATCAAGCGCACC
>RZYE01000362.1 GCA_009930425.1 Actinomycetota bacterium
ATGATCTCCCACAAGCTCAACGAGATCGCGGCGGTCTCCGACTCCGTCACCGTCATCCGGGACGGGCAGACCATCAAGACCCTGGACATGCACGGCGAGGAGCCGGTCACGGAGGACGTGATCATCTCCCTCATGGTGGGCAGGTCGCTCGACAACCGCTACCCCGTGCACACCTCGACCATCGGGTCCGAGGTGCTGCGGGTCGAGAACTGGACCGTCCACCACCCGATCCAGACGGAGCGCAAGGTCGTGGACGACGCCTCCCTCGCCGTCCGGGCGGGCGAGGTCGTGGGACTGGCCGGTCTCATGGGCGCAGGGCGGACCGAGCTCGCCATGAGCGTGTTCGGGCGCACCTACGGGGCGAACGTCTCGGGAAAGGTGTTCATGCACGGCAAGGAGGTCGACACCTCCAGCGTCGGCAGGGCCATCGAGGCCGGGATCGCCTACGCGACGGAGGACCGGAAGCGGTACGGGCTGAACCTGATCCAGCCGATCAAGACGAACATCGTGGCCTCGGCACTGGGGAAGCTCTCGTCGCGCGGGGTCGTGGACCGCAACGAGGAGATCCGGGTCGCCGAGGGCTACCGCAGGGAGATGCGGATCAAGTCCCCCTCGATCGACGTCCTCGCCGGCCAACTGTCCGGCGGCAACCAGCAGAAGGTCGTCCTCTCCAAGTGGATCTACACCGATCCTGACGTGCTCATCCTCGACGAACCCACCCGGGGCATCGACGTCGGGGCGAAGTACGAGATCTACCAAATCATCAACACCCTGTCCGATGCCGGGAAGGGCGTGCTCGTCATCTCCTCCGAGCTGCCCGAACTGCTGGGCATCTGCGACCGCATCTACACCATGAGCCAGGGCCGGATCACCGGCTACCTCGACCGCGCCGAGGCGGACCAGGAGAAGCTCATGGTCCTCATGACCAAAGAAAGGGAGCGAGCGGCGTCATGAACTCCGTTGCCCAGTACCTGTCCAAGCACGCCCGGGAGTACGGCATCTGGATCGCCCTGGTCCTGATCGTCATCCTCTTCCAGTTCCTCACGAACGGGCTGCTCCTCATCCCCAACAACGTGGCCTCGCTCATCCAGCAGAACGCCTACGTCATGATCCTCGCGATCGGCATGGTCATGGTGATCGTCGCCGGCCACATCGACCTCTCGGTCGGCTCGATCGTCGCGTTCGTCGGCGGCATCACCGCCATCCTGATGGACAGCTGGGGCCTGCCCTGGTACCTCGCCGTCCTCGGTGCCCTCGTCGCCGGCGCCATCATCGGTTCGTGGCAGGGCTTCTGGGTGGCCTACGTGGGAATCCCCGCCTTCATCGTCACCCTGGCCGGCATGCTGATCTTCCGCGGGCTCGCGATCGTGATCGTCGGCACCACCGTGGCGGGGCTCCCCCGGCCCTTCGTCAACATCTCGAACGGCTCCCTCCCGAACGCCCTCGGGTTCGCCGGGAACCTCGACGTCGTCACGCTCGTGATCGGTGCCCTCGGCGTGGCGGCCCTCGTCTGGGCGCAGCTGCGGACCAGGCGGGCGGCTGTCAAGCACGACATCGCGGTGGACCCGGCCAGCCTCTTCTGGGGCAAGATCGTGATGATCGCGGTGTTCGCCGGCTACATGACCTACCTGCTGGCGAACTCGGCAGGGGGCACCCCGATCGTGCTCGTGATCGTCGGCGTCCTCATCATCGCCTACACGTTCCTCCTGAACCGCACGATCTTCGGGCGCCACATCTACGCGATCGGTGGCAACCTCACCGCCGCGATCCTCTCCGGCGTGAACACCCGCAAGACGAACTTCATGATCTTCGTCAACATCGGGATGCTCGCCGGCGTGGCGGCGATCGTGACCACCTCGCGGGCGGGAGCCGCCGTCGCAGCGGCGGGCCTCAACTACGAACTCGACGCCATCGCCGCCTGCTTCATCGGTGGCACGGCGGTCACCGGCGGCATCGGCAAGATCTCGGGGGCCATGATCGGTGCGCTCATCATGGGCGTGCTCAACATGGGCCTGTCGATCATGGCGGTCGACGCCGCCTGGCAGCAGTCGATCAAGGGCCTCGTGCTGCTCCTCGCGGTCGCCCTGGACCTCATC
>RZYE01000363.1 GCA_009930425.1 Actinomycetota bacterium
CTCCACCTGGCGGCTCGTGACCCGGCCCCCGTACCCGGCGGCGACGAGGGCGGCCTCGAGCGCGGCGTCGTCGACGTCCTCGGTGAGCACCACGTGGGCGGACTCGGTGGCGAGGTTGACGGTGGCCTGCACGCCCGGGAGCTTGTTCAGGCGCTTCTCCACACGCGCCACGCAGGAGGCGCACGTCATGCCCTCGACCTGGAGGTCCACCTCCGCGAGTGCGGTGGTGACGGGTTCCGTCATCAGCGCTCCACGCCGGCGAGCGTGTAGCCCGCCTCGTCGATGACCTCGGCGAGCTTCTCATCGGTGATGTCGTCGTTCAGGGTGACGACGACGTCGGAGGTGCCGCCGGCGTTCAGCGTCACCATGACCTCGGCGATCTCGGGCAGCTCGGCGAGGTCACCGGACACGTGCTTCACGCAGTGGGCGCAGGTCATGCCGTCGACCTTGAGGGTGAGGGACTGGATGTGCGGGGTCATGAGGTCTCCTTGGAGTGGGTTGGGGTGGTGGCTGGTCTGGTGGTGGGGCGGTGGGGGGTGGTGCGACGGTGAGGTGATACCACGGTGGGGAGGGACCACGGTGGGGCGGTGCGGCAGCGAGGCGGCGCCGTCGTCACGATTTCCAGAGTCGGGCGATCGCCGCGGTGGCCTCCGCGATCTTGGCGCGGCCCTCCTCGTCCGACGACTTCGCGGCCCCGACCACGCAATGGTTCAGGTGGTCCTCCAGCAGTCCGAGGCTCACGGCCTGGAGGGCGCGGGTCACGGCGGAGATCTGGGTGAGGACGTCGATGCAGTAGGTGTCGGACGCGATCATGCGCTCGATGCCGCGGACCTGGCCCTCGATGCGCCGCATGCGGGCGAGGTAGGCATCCTTCTCCGGGGTGTAGCCGTGCGGGGGAGAGGGGGCGATGTGTGCGGCGGCCCCGGCGGACTCCGTGCCGACGGGGGTTTCCGCGTGGCAGGTGCCCGGCGCGGCGATCGGGTTCGTGGCCACGGGGGTCTCCTCCTGTTCGGGGGTGTCTCTGACTTCCCAGAATACCCCCTGGGGGTACCTTCGGCAAGGGTGGTGAGCCTGCTCGGGGGCTGGGATCGGGGCTGGGATCGGGGCTGGGATCGGGGGCTGGGGCAGGGAAAGCTCCAGGGAAATCTCTAGGGAGAGCGCATTCTCCTTCGGAGTGTGGGTGCCCGGGCTCCGGTGGAGAATGTGCTCTCCCTCTCTCGGGGTGGGATGGCGAACGCTCCTGGGGAGTGGGGGTGCCCGGGGTCCGGTGGAGAATGTGCTCTCCCTCTCTCGGGGTGGGAGAGCGAACGCTCCAGGGGAGTGTGGGTGCCGAGGCAGCTCCCCTTCATCCACAGGACACCACGCGTCACGGAATGCACAGCTCTCACGTCCCCACGTTCCGGCGGGGCCACCCGTTCGGGAACATCGACTCCATGGACCTCGACACTGCCCTACCAACGGGTGTCATCCGCGCCTCTGACCTTCGCGATGCGGGAGGCTTCCTCGGGGACGGGAGGCACCTCAGCCGGAATCAGTCACTCCACGCGATCCGAGCAGGATCGTACATGTCCGGCGAGGAGTGGGCAGGGCTCTCTGTGAAGGAACAGCACCTCCACCTCGTGCGTGAGACCGTGCGGTACATCGGTGCTGACATCCTGGTGTCCGACAGATCTGCGGCTGACCTCTGGGGCATCCCTTACCTCGGCGCTCGACCGGCGAAGGTGCATGTCACGGCCAAGCGTGCCGGCGGAGGGAGGAGTTCCGGCCACGTGCACTATCGCACCACGACGAAGATGCCCGATCCCGTGGACCTCGACGGAATCGCGGTCACGAGTCCGGCCCGAACCGCCGTCGACATCGCCCGGAGCCTCGGGTTCGCATCGGGCCTCATGGCCTTCGATCACGTGCTCGCTTCGAAGCTTGCCACCGCCGAGGACCTGACGCTGGCGATCGCCGAGTTGGTGCGGCGCATCGACCGCGTCAAGGCAGAAGCAGTCCTCACCCGGGCGGATGGCCGCTCGGAATCGCCCGCGGAGTCCCTCGCGCGGGCACGCATGTACCAGATCGGCGCTCCGATCCCCGATCTCCAGCG
>RZYE01000059.1 GCA_009930425.1 Actinomycetota bacterium
CCCGCCACCGCATTCGTGGTGCTCGTGGCCGCCCCCATCGTGACCCCCCGCGAGCAGGGGGCGTTCGCCACCGACTCCTACCTCCGCAACGTGCGCGTCCCCTCGGCCCTCTACCGGGTCATCCCGCGCGCCCTCGGCGCCGAACTCCCACTGGGCGGGATCGACTACGTGGACTTCGATCCGCAGCCCTTCCACCAGCGGATGACCCAGCCCACGCTCCTCGTCCACGGTACCGGCGACGCGGCGATGCCCATCGTGGAGGGTGCCGAACAGTTGATCGCGGACCTCGCGGTGGCGGGCAACGACCAGTGGACGATCCGGTTCTACGAGGGCGCGAACCACGGCATCAAGATCGGGGATGCGCTCGCCCCGGGCTTCGCCGACGACCTCGCCCGCTGGATCCAGGGCCTCCCCGCCACGGCGACGGCGGAGCCCCGCATCGCGGGCGACCAGCCGTTCCAGCGCCACGGCGCCGATCCGGTCCCCGCCCCCCACTGGTTCGCCAGTGGCAACAACATCGTGGCGGGCTTCGCCGTGCCGCTGGGACTGCTGGTGGTGGGCCCGGCGTCCTACGCCGTCGTGGCGGTGGTCCGGCGGGTGCGGGGGCAGGGCGGGCTGCCGCGCACGATGTCCCCGGAGTTGGCCCGGTGGCTCGGTGCCAGCGCCCTTGCCGCGACCGGCACCTGGGTGGTGTTCGCCGCCTACATCCGGCAGGTGGCGGACTACGCCTTCAACTACCGGTCGAACCCGGTGTTCACCTACGGCGCCTTCGCCACCGAGTGGGCCCTGGCACTGGGCAGTGCCCTCCTCCTCGCGGGGGCGGCCCAGCGCGCCTGGGACCAGCGCGACGCCGGACTCTCCGCCCCGGCAGCGATCACCACCGGGGGAACCCTCGCGGGCACTCTCGGACTGCTGGTGGTGGCCGCCTACTGGAGCGGCTTCCCCGACCTGTTCGGCCGGTGGATCAGCTGACACGCCCCACGGTGTGGGACGGATTTCGACTCCGTGCCGCCGCCGCGCTACCCTGCTCTGCATGAACGCGGTGGAGCTGCTTCTTCCACGCCGCGACGGGGCCTCCTAGGCCGGCTCCTCGTCGCGGCGTGAGCCGTGCCGGCCGCCCTGGCCCGACCCCGGAGGAACCGCAGTGAAGACACAATCCCACGCCCCCGCCCAGCAGGCGTCGCCGATGCCGCGCGGCAAGTACCGCTCGTTCCACGAGCTCAACCCCATCGAACTGCCGGATCGGCAGTGGCCCTCGCGCCGTATCACGAAGGCGCCGCGCTGGCTCTCCACCGACCTGCGCGACGGCAACCAGTCGCTCATCGAGCCCATGAACCCGGCGCGCAAGCGCATGATGTTCGACCTGCTCATCTCGATGGGCTACAAGGAGATCGAGATCGGCTTCCCGTCCGCCTCCCAGACGGACTTCGACTTCGTGCGTTCCCTCATCGAGACCGACGCCATCCCCGAGGACGTGACCATCTCCGTGCTCACCCAGTCGCGGGAGGAGCTTATCCACCGGACGATCGACTCGGTGCTGGGCGCCCCACGCGCGACCGTGCACCTCTACAACGCCACCGCCCCGGTGTTCCGGGAGATCGTGTTCCGCAACGACCGGGCCGCCACCCTGGATCTCGCTGTCACGGGCACGCGGGATGTCATCGCGTACGCCGAGAAGGTGCTCCCCGATGACATGGTCTTCGGCTACGAGTACTCGCCGGAGATCTTCGTGGACACCGAGCTCGACTTCGCCCTCGAGGTCTGCGAGCGGGTGATGGACGCGTGGGAGGTGGGTCCCGGCCGGGAGATCATCCTGAACCTGCCCGCCACGGTGGAGCGCTGCACGCCGAACGTGTACGCGGACCAGATCGAGTGGATGAGCCGCAACCTCTCCCGCCGTGACCAGGTGTGCCTGTCCGTGCACCCGCACAACGACCGTGGCACCGCCGTCGCGTCCGCCGAGCTGGCCGTGATGGCCGGCGCGGACCGCGTGGAGGGCTGCCTGTTCGGCCAGGGGGAGCGCACGGGCAACGTGGACCTCGTGACCCTCGCGCTCAACCTCTACTCCCAGGGCGTGGACCCGGAGGTGGACCTGTCGGACATCGATCGCGTCCGCCGGACGGTCGAGCACTGCACCCAGATGGACGTCCACCCGCGGCACCCCTACGGTGGCGACCTCGTCTACACGGCCTTCTCCGGCTCCCACCAGGACGCGATCAAGAAGGGCTTCGCCCACCGGGCGGCGCAGGTGGCGGCGGCCGGCAGCGAGGACGCCGTCCCGTGGCAGCTGCCCTACCTGCCGGTCGACCCCCACGACGTGGGCCGCAGCTACGAGGCCGTCGTCCGCGTCAACTCCCAGTCCGGCAAGGGTGGCATCGCCTACCTCATGTCCTCCACGCGGCACCTCGACCTGCCGCGCCGTCTCCAGATCGAGCTCTCCGGCATCGTCCAGAAGCACACGGACACGTTCGGCGGCGAGATCAGCGCGGACAAGCTGTGGGAGATCTTCGCGGACGAGTACCTGCCCGCGTCCTCGGCTCCCGGCCTGAGCCCATGGGGACGCTTCAAGCTGCGGGGTACCACCGTGACCACGGCGGACGAGGGCAAGCACGCCATCCTGACGGTCACCGTGGTGGACCGGGGCGAGGAGAAGGTACTCGCCGCCACCGGGAACGGACCCATCGACGCCTTTACGGAGGCACTGAAGCAGGTCGGCGTGGACGTCCACGTCCTCGACTACGTGGAGCACGCGCTGTCCGAGGGCGGCGACGCCTACGCCGCCGCCTACGTGGAGGCCGAGGTGGAGGGCCAGGTCCTGTGGGGGGTGGGGATCGACCCGTCGATCACCACCGCGTCCTTCAAGGCGATCGTCTCCGCCATCAACCGCGCCCTGCGCTGATTGTCGCCCCGGGTGGGGCCGCCGTACCCTGTGGGGATGCCAGGCGGCCCAGCCTTCCCGCTCGTCGACGACGAGACGGCCCGAGAGCTGCACCTCGGCGAGCGGTCCGAGGTGCTCTTCCGGGTGGTCGCCGACGACGGCACGCGCCTCGTCACGAGGCGCCCCTGGTCCCGGGACGTGGGTGCCACGATGCGCGCGTTCGACGTGCTGGCGGCAGAACGCGCCGGCGACCACGCCCAGGAGCGGTGGCGGTACGCGCAACTGGTGCTCCGGGTGGCGGGCGGGTTCGCCGGTTTCCGGATCGTGCTCGACTGGCGGGACGACACCGCCCTCGTCTGCGAGGTGGCCGCCCCCACCGCTGCGCTGGTCCGGCGCGAGCTCGACATCCTCGACGAGCACTTCGGGCCGAACCGCCGCTTCCCGCCGATCCGTACCGCCGGGCGCGTGCTGCTCGGCCTCGCGGCGGTGGGGGCGATGTGGCTCTCCGCGATGCGTGAACTGCAGTCGACCGGCACGTCCAACCAGGTTGCCGTCGCGACCTACCTCGCGGTCATCATCGGCCTCGTGGTCCTCCTCGTCCACGTGGCGCGGCGGGGACTCCCCCCGCGTGGGTGGGCGCCGGCGCGCTTCCGGCCCTCCCACCTGCGGGAGACGATCGGGTGGGCATGGCTCGGCCCCGCCACCGTGTTCGTCCTCCGGTTGCCGCACGACCCGTACGTCGAGTGGCCGCCCGGGTACTGGCTGGCCCTGGCGCTGTCGCTCGTCTACGCCCTCGCATGCCTCCCACGGCCACGACGCGGCGAACGGCGCGCCGAATCCCCCCCTGCCCGGCCCACCCGCCCGGCGGAGCGGTGGTCGGACGCTCCACGCACCGCCCTGACAGTGCCGGTGCGGCCGGAACCCGAGCGGGTCGCCGTGCCACCGGACGGTGGGGCGGTGGCCGCCTACTGGCGCAGCCGCAGCCGGGTGACGGTGGACGAGGAACAGTGGAACGCCGAGGAGCACGCCTGGGAGTCCGAGGTGGGTGAGGTCCGGGCCGAGCTCTACGACACGTGGGACGGCGGACCGGTGCGGGTGGTCGTCGCCCGCGCCTACGACCGCGCGCTGATGGTCCGTTCCCACGATTCCCGCTCGCCCCTGGTCCTCGCCCGGCAGCTGACGGAATCGTGGTTCGGGACTGCCGAGGCGGAGGAGAGGGCGGAAGCGGCGCCGCGCTCGCGGTGGACGGTCGCGGCGGTGATCGCGTGGCTGTGCGTCCTCACGTTCGTGGTCGGCTCGGACCTCGGCCCGTCCACCTACGTCTGGCTCTGGCCGGTCGACTTCGCGGTGGACCACGACTATCCCGTGCTCGCCGCCGCATCCGCCGGGGGAGTGCTGCTCGGGTGGGGCTGGGCGGTCACGCGCCTGGCTCGCCTGTTCTCCTCCCTCGCCCCCCGCCGCGAGTGGCGCCGCGCGGCCCGGCTGCTCGCGTGGCAGGTGGTGGCGGTGTTCCTCGGGGCCGAGATCCTCACCTTCACGCTCATGCCCCGGCTGGAGGACCTGCACCCGGTGGCGGTCTCGACGGCGTGGGTGCTCGCGATCGTCCACGCCGCGGTCGTGGCGGTGGCCCTCGGGGTGGTGGTGCTGATCCGGCCCGAGTCGCCGCTGGGGACAACGGTCGGCCACGAGGCGAGGAGGTAGGGGCACCGCCGCGCGGCGGGTGACCCATCGGCGCCGCCGTTGGGGGACAATCGGTGGGTGAGGCTCTACCGGGACGAGGCGGTGGTCCTGCGTACCCACAAGCTGGGGGAGGCGGACCGGATCGTCACCCTGCTCACCCGTGAGCACGGCCAGGTGCGCGCGGTCGCGAAGGGCGTGCGACGCACCACCTCGCGGATCGGGGCGCGGCTGGAGCCGTTCAGCCTCGTGGAGGCACAGCTCCACCAGGGGAGGTCCCTCGACATCGTCACGCAGGTGGAGACGGTCAACCCCTACGGCCGTGCGCTGGCCGCCGACTATCCCCTCTACACCTGCGCCACCGTGATGGTGGAGGCCGCGACCCGCCTGACCGACGACTCCGGGGAGCCGGCCCCGCAGCAGTTCCTCCTCCTCGTGGGTGCGTTGCACGCGCTCGCCACCCGCCGCCACGCCCCCCAGTTGGTGCTCGACTCCTACCTGCTGCGAGCGCTCGCCGTGGCGGGCTGGGCCCCGAGCTTCCACGACTGCGCCGTGTGCGGCACGCCGGGCCCGCACAGCGCGTTCCACATCGAGGCCGGCGGGGCGGTGTGCCCCACCTGCCGCCCGCCGGGGTCGGCCGCACCCGAGCCCGCCACCCTCGACCTCCTTGGCGCCCTGCTCTCCGGTGACTGGGAGTCCGCGGGCGCCTCCCCCCAACGGGTGCGGTCCGAGGCGTCCGGCCTGGTGACCGCCTACCTGCAGTGGCACATCGAGCACCAACTCCGGTCGATCAGGATGGTGGAACGCACATGACCCAGCCCCCGCCGCCGCACCCCTCGGGCGCCCGGCCACCCGCCATCGCCCCGATGTTCGTGCCGGACCACGTCGCCATCGTGATGGACGGCAACGGGCGGTGGGCCAACGCCCGGGGACTGCCGCGCGTGGAGGGGCACAAGGCGGGGGAGGCGGCGTTGCTGGACGTGGTCGCCGGGGCGATCGAGATCGGCGTGAGGCACGTCAGCGCCTACGCCTTCTCCACCGAGAACTGGAAGCGCTCGCCGGATGAGGTGCGCTTCCTCATGGGATTCAACCGGGACGTGCTGCGCCGCCGCCGGGACACCATGCACTCCTGGGGGGTGCGGGTGCGCTGGGCGGGCCGGCGTCCCCGGCTCTGGCGTTCCGTCATCGCGGAACTCGAGGAGGCCGAGCGGCTGACCGCGCACAACGACGTGTGCACGCTCACCATGTGCGTCAACTACGGTGGCCGGGCGGAGATCGTGGACGCGGTGCGGGCCATCGCGGCGGAGGCGCGCGACGGCCGCATCGATCCGGACAGGATCTCGGAGCGGACGCTCGCCCGGCACCTCGACGAGCCGGACCTCCCCGACGTGGACCTCTTCATCCGCACCGGGGGGGAGCAGCGCATCTCCAACTTCCTGCTCTGGCAGAGCGCCTACGCGGAGCTGGTGTTCCTCGACGAGCCGTGGCCCGAGGTGGACCGGCGCACCCTCTGGCGGGCGGTGGAGGTCTATGCGCGGCGCGACCGGCGGTTTGGGGCGGCCGAGGACCGGCCCGCCGAGTGACCTCAGGCCGCCTTGGCCTCGCCGTCGACCACGGTGAGGCGGGTGGGCGCGGCAGCGCGGCGACGGCGGCGCACCACGATCGTCGCGGCCACGATGATGGCCGTGGCCACCATCCCCGCGATTCCCCACGGCGAGCCGGCAGCGGCAGCGAGCATGGCGCCCCACACGGCGAACCCGATCGTGGAGTAGATGGTCGCCCACGCGAGGCAGCCCGGGATCATGGCGAGCGTGTACTTCCACCACGGCATCCTGAGGACCCCGGCACCGGCGTTCACCATGGTCTGGAAGCCGACCGTCAGGAAGGAGAACGGGATCACGGCGGTGCCCCACCGGTGGATGGCGGCCACGCCCTGGTCGGTGGCGTCCCCGTTCAGCCACGCGAGCAGGCGGGTCCGCCAGCCCTCGGCGGGAGTGATGCGGCGGACGGCGAGGGAGGTGGCCCACCGGCCGAGCCAGTAGGTGCCCTGGGCCCGCAGGAACACCACCACCGTGAGGAAGGGGAAGAGGAGCCAGATCGGGCCCTCGGTCAGGAAGTCCATCATGATGCGTCCTCCGCCGCGCACCGGGCGCACAGCCCGAAGAACTCGAGGGTGTGCTCCACCTGGACGAAGCCGTTCGCGGCCGCGAGGTCGTGTGCCCAGCGCTCCACCACGTCCCCCTCGAACTCGACCGTCAGCCCGCAGTTCCGGCACACCAGGTGGTGGTGGTGCACCGCGCGCCGGCACTTCCGGTAGCTGATCTCGCCGTCGTGGCGCAGCGTGTCGACCTGCCCGCTCTCCACGAGGGACTGCAGGGTGCGGTACACGGTGGCGAGCGCCACCCGAGCGCCACGCTCCTCGAGGTCGTCATGGATCTGCTGGGCGCTGCGGAAGTCCGACTGGCGGTCCAGGAGGCCGAGCACGGCGAGGCGCTGACGCGTCATCCGCTGCATGGCCCTCCTCCCGTCGTCACCTCCTGACAGGATACCCGGAGGCGTCAGAAACCTGCGCGCCGGGCCACCCGGGGGCGATTCACGGCCGCGTGGCGCGGCCGGGTAGCCTGTGGGGAGTCTCCCCGCCCCAGCCAGGGGCGGGACCACGAAAGGAACCCCATGCCCTCCTCCACGCTGGACAACGTCATCGCGCTCGCCAAGCGGCGCGGCTTCGTCTACCCCTGCGGGGAGATCTACGGCGGCACGCGGTCCGCCTGGGACTACGGGCCGCTCGGCGTGGAACTCAAGGACAATATCAAGAAGGCCTGGTGGCGGGCCATGGTCACCTCACGCGAGGACGTGGTGGGCCTCGACTCCTCCGTCATCCTGCCCACGAAGGTGTGGGAGGCCTCGGGCCACCTCGCGGCGTTCGTGGACCCGCTGGTGGAGTGCACCTCCTGCCACCGCCGCTTCCGGCAGGACACGCTGCTCGAGGAGTACGCCGAGCGGAAGGGCCTGTCCGAGGTCACCGGGCTCACCATGGACATGATCCCCTGCCCCAACTGCGGCACCCGGGGCCAGTGGACCGAGCCCCGGATGTTCAACGGGCTGCTCAAGACCTACCTCGGCCCGGTCGAGGACGAGTCCGGGCTGCACTACCTGCGTCCGGAGACTGCCCAGGGCATCTTCGTGAACTTCGCCAACGTGATGACCACGGCGCGGAAGAAGCCGCCGTTCGGCATCGGGCAGATCGGCAAGTCGTTCCGCAACGAGATCACCCCCGGCAACTTCATCTTCCGCACCCGCGAGTTCGAGCAGATGGAGATGGAGTTCTTCGTCGAACCCGGGACGGACGAGGAGTGGCACCAGTACTGGATCGACACCCGCACGGACTGGTACGTGGAGTACGGCCTGTCCCGGGACAACCTGCGCCTCTACGAGCACCCGCAGGAGAAGCTCTCCCACTACTCCAAGCGGACCGTGGACATCGAGTACCGCTTCGGCTTCACCGGAAGCGAGTGGGGCGAGCTTGAGGGGGTCGCCAACCGCACCGACTTCGATCTCGGGACGCACGCGAAGCACTCCGGCCAGGAGCTCTCCTACTTCGACGCCGCCAAGGACGAGCGGTGGGTGCCCTACGTCATCGAGCCCGCGGCGGGCCTCACCCGGTCCCTCATGGCCTTCCTCGTGGAGGCCTACCACGAGGACGAGGCGCCGAACACGAAGGGCGGGGTGGACAAGCGCACCGTGCTGCGCCTCGACCCGCGGCTCGCGCCCGTCAAGGCCGCCGTGCTGCCCCTGTCCCGGAACGAGCAGTTGTCCCCGGTGGCCCGGGGCCTCGCGGCCGAACTGCGGAAGTACTGGAACGTGGACTTCGACGACGCCGGTGCCGTCGGCCGCCGCTACCGCCGCCAGGACGAGGTCGGGACCCCGTTCTGCGTCACCGTGGACTTCGACTCCCTCGAGGACCAGGCAGTGACGGTCCGTGACCGGGACACGATGTCCCAGGAGAGGGTGGGCCTCACCCAGGTGCGCGACTACCTGGCGGCGCGCCTCCCGGGCTGCTGATGTGACGCTCGCGATCGGAGCCGTCACCCTCGGCACGCCCGTGGTCCTCGCGCCCATGGCCGGCGTCACCACTCCGCCGTTCCGGCGCCTGTGCCGCGAGGCGGGCCTCGCCGGCCTGCCCGGCGACGACGTCGCCCCTCGCCCGCCGTACGCCGCCGCCGGGCTCTACGTCAGCGAGATGGTCACCTCGCGCGCCCTCGTGGAGCGCACGCCGGAGACGCTGCGGATGGTCACCCCGGACCCCACCGATCCGGTCCGGTCGGTGCAGCTCTACGGCGTCGACCCGGACACCGTGGCGGCCGCCGTCGGGATCCTGGTGCGGGAGGACCTCGCCGACCACGTGGACCTGAACTTCGGGTGTCCCGTGCCGAAGGTGACCCGCAAGGGCGGGGGAGCGGCCCTGCCCTGGAAGCGCGACCTGTTCGCCGGCATCGTCCGTGGCGCCGTCCGCGCCGCGACCGACGCCTCGCGGGGCCGCGCGCACGAGGTGCCGGTCACCGTGAAGATGCGCCTCGGCATCGACGACGACCACCTCACGTTCCTCGACGCCGCCCGCACCGCGGCCTCGGCGGGCGTGGCCGCCGTCGCCCTCCACGCCCGTACCGCCGCCCAGTACTACTCGGGCCACGCGGACTGGGAGCAGATCGCCCGGCTCAAGGACGCGGTCGGGGACGTACCGGTCCTCGGGAACGGGGACATCTGGTCCGCCGAGGACGCGCTCGCGATGGTGGAACGCACCGGGTGCGACGGCGTCGTGATCGGGCGTGGGTGCCAGGGGCGGCCGTGGCTGTTCACCGACGTGGTCGCCGCATTCCACGGCAGCGAGAGAAGGGTCCGGCCCGGCCTGCGGCACGTCGCGGCCACGATCCGCCGTCACGCCGAGCTGATGGTCGACCACTTCGGGGACGAGGGCCGGGCGCTGCGCGAGCTCCGCAAGCACATGGCCTGGTACCTGAAGGGCTACCCGGTGGGCGGGGAGGCACGCCACCAGTTGGCGCTGGTGGACTCCCTCGCCGACCTCGACGCCAAGCTGGCCGCCCTCGACCTCGACCTCCCGTACCCGGGTGAGGGCGCAGAGGGACAGCGCGGCCGCGCCGGCAGCCCGAAGTCCCCGAGCCTGCCCCAGGGGTGGCTCGACTCCCCGTACCTGAGCGAGGCGGAACGCACTGGCGTGAGCGCCGCCGAACTGGACGTGTCCGGGGGCTGAGGCGAGCCGCTACGGTTGGTCCATGCGACGGAGGAGCAGGCATGGAACGTGACCTCACGGGTCCCGACGCACTCGCCCGCATGGACGTCCTGGCGGAGGCCTGGCGGGAGACCTCGGACGGGCGGGGGACCTTCCTCGCGTGCTACCGGCTGATGACCGGCTCCATGATCAGCGCCGTGGTGGAGCGCGACTTCGAC
>RZYE01000364.1 GCA_009930425.1 Actinomycetota bacterium
CCTGATCGAGTACCTCTCCCCCGTGCTGGTGGTCCTCTGGCTGTGGGTCCGGCACGGGCACCGGCCGCGGCGGCTGACGGTCGCGGGGGTCGCGGTGGCAATGACGGGCCTCCTGCTCGTTCTCGACCTCACGGGCGCGGTGGTCCACCCCGTGGGCGTGGCATGGTCCCTGACGGCCGCGATCGGGGCGGCGGTCTACTGGGTGGTGGCCGGTTCGCTCCGGGACGGCTTCCCCACCATCGCGCTCACGAGCGGGGCGATGCTCGTGGCCACGGCCGTGTTCGGGCTCGCCGTCGCGGTGGGCGTGTTGCCGCTGGAGGCGCCGCCGGGCGAGGTGACGCTCGGCGGGCAGCAGTTCCCGTGGTGGGTGGCGGCCCTCGGCGTTGCCCTTATCAGTTCGGTGACCGCCTACCTCACGGGCGCCGCCGGGGCACGCATCCTCGGTTCCAAGGTCGCCTCCGTGTTCGGCCTCCTCGAGGTGGTGGCCGCGGTGGTCTACGCGTGGCTGCTGCTCGGCCAGGCCCTCCGGCCGATCCAGGCCGTCGGCGGGGCCGCCATCCTCGTGGGCCTGCTGCTGGTGCACCGCGACGAGACGGAGGAGACCCCCGCCATCATCGAGCTGCCGGCAACCGCTCCTGAAGGTAGTCCAGCACATCCGCCAGCGTGACGAGCGAGGCGTAGTCCGCCTCCGGGATGTCCACCCCGACGGCGTCGTGCAACCCGATCAGGAAGCTCAGCCAGTCGAGGGAGTCCAGGTCCACCTGGTCGCGCAGCGGGCGCGTGTCCCGCAGGTCATCCCCCTCCACCTCGGGCGCGACCCTCTGCAGCGTCGCGACGACGGTCGCCCGCAGTTCGCCTCGGTCCATGGTTCCTCCTACAGGTCCTCCGGCCGTTGCAGCCGGTCACGCAGGTTCGCGAGGAAGAGCGCCCCGCGCCGTCCGTCCGACACCCGGTGGTCGGCCGCCAGGCTCGCGATGACGGTCGGCGCGACGGTCAGGGCGAGGTCCTCCACCCAGGGTCGCTCCATCACCCGGCCGAACCCGACGATCGCCACCTGGGGCGGGTAGATGACCCCGTACACGGCCTCCACGCCCTGCTCGCCGAGGTTGGTCACCGTGATCGTGGGGTCGGACAGTTCGGAGCTCTTCAGCGACCCGGCCCGCACGCGCCGCACCAGGTCGGTGAGGTCGCGCATGAGCTGGGTGAGGTCCTTGTCCGCCACATCGTGGATGGCGGGAGCCACCAGTCCGCCCTGCCGCAGCGCGACGGCCACCCCGAGGTGCACCGCCGGCGACGCCTCGAAGGCCCCGTCCCGGAAGAAGCCATTCATCTCCGGGAACTCCCGCAGCGCAAGGGCCACGGCCTTGAGCTGCACCACCGTCATCAGCAGCCGCTCGGTGATGGGGCGCTGCGCGTTCTCCGCCGTCAGCCACTCCACCGCCCGGCGCATCGGGATCGTCTCGGACAGGTAGTAGTGCGGGATCTCCCGCTTGGAGCGGCTCATGGCGGCGGCGATCGCCTGCCGCATGGCGGCCTGCTTGTCGGCGGGACTCGCGGACTCGGCCACGGGGGCCGCAGCGACGGGCGCCACCGCCTCCTCGGCCCCGGGTCGCGCCGCCGACTCGACGTCGGCCAGCGTCACCGCACCCTCCGGTCCGCTGCCCGTGACGCCGTCGAGGTCGATCCCCAGCTCCTTCGCCCGGCGGCGGGCGGCCGGCGAGACGCGCCGTCGTCCCGCCTGCGGAGGTGCGACGGCGGCCGACGGCGGTGGCGACGGCGCCGCCACCGCCTCGCCGGGAACCTCACCGGGCTCCAGGAACCGTGCCATCACCTCGCCGACCGGGACCACCTCGCCGATCTCCGTGAGGAGCTCGTGCACGGTGCCGTCGAACCAGATCTCCACCTCGAGGGTGGCCTTCGAGGTGTCCACCAGTGCGATCACCTGGCCCTTGGTGACCTCGTCCCCGGGCGTGACCAGCCACTCGAGCAGCTTGCCCTCGTCCATGTCCGCCCCGAGGGAGGGAAGGGTGAAGTCACGCATCGACCAGCTCCTGCACTGCCGCCACGACCTTCCCCGCCTGCGG
>RZYE01000060.1 GCA_009930425.1 Actinomycetota bacterium
TCAGCTCGATGAAGCGGGCGCCGGCGAGGTAGGACGTGACGATGTTGGCGGCGAGCTGGGTGTGGGGGCCGGCGGCCGGTCCGATGGGCGTGGCGAGCGTGTGGCCCATGGGATCGCGGGTGGTCCGGCCCGTGGCCGGGCGGAACACGTGCTCGGGCCCGAGCCCGAACACCGTCCCGTGCGCGCGGTACTCGGCCAGCGCCCAGGTCATGAGCGCGCCGAACGGGAGTGGACGCATCAGGTCGCCCACGATCACACCTCCACGTCGCTGTGGCGTTCCATACCCTCGATCGTCCCTCTTTCGGAGGGCGGTGTCGAGGGACTTGGGGCCGGCGTCCGTGGCGTGAGGGAGGCGGTCCCTGCGGCGCGATCCTCAGGCGAGCGCAACCCGGGCGTTGAACTCGGTGATCATCTCGTCCCACAGCGGCAGGTAGGCGCGCAGCTCGCGCCAGAACTCCCGGCCGCGGCGCCGCTCGAATAGCTCGAACGGCGTGCCCTGCTGCTCCACCCACGTGTAGTAGCCCAGGTTGAAGATCCGGTTCCGGTCCCGCTGTGTCATCTCGAGGGTGTGGTCCGTGGGGACGTCCGCGAGGTGCTCACCCCACACCTCGGCGGCGTCGATCCGGGTGAACCCGCCCCCGAAGTCCCGGTGCAGGATCTTCGCCCGCTCCGAGGGGTACAGCTCGCTGCCGTCCGTGGCCACGGTGACGATGAGGTCGTCCTCGCCGAGGTCCAACACCTTCGCCGCGGAGATCGCGGCGAGCACGTTGCAGATGGAGGAGAAGCCGAAGGCCGGCAGGGCGGCGAGCACGTGCTCCGGCACCCCCTTGGCGGCGAGGTGGGCGAGACCCTCCGGTTCGTTGAACATGACCTCGAGATGGTCGGTGGCCCGGTCGCTGATCGCCGCGACGAGGTCGTGGTTCATGATGTTGTGGATCAGGGGGACGTGCTTGTCCCCGATGCCCTGGATGTTGTGCTCGCCGAAGCCGTTCTCCAGCAGGGTGGGGCACTCCAGGGCCTCCGCGGCCAGCACCTTCGTGCCGTGGCGCTCCTTCAGGTACTCCCCGGCGGCGATGGTGCCCGCGGACCCGGTGGCGCTGGTCATGAGGGCGATGCGCGTCTCGGGCCGGCCCGCGGCAGCCTGCCACGCCTCGACGGCGTGCTCCAACGCCACCCCGGTGGCCGCGTAGTGGATCAGGTGGTTCCCGAACTCAGCGAACTGGTTGAAGATGAAGTTCCCCGGGTCCACGGCCAGCCGATTGCACTCGTCGTAGATCTCCTTGACGTTGGACTCCGTGCCCACCGTCCGGATCACGTCCTCCGCCGGATCCTCGCACCAGCGGTCCAGCCAGTCGAACCTCTCCTGGCTCATCCCGGTGGGCAGGATTGCCACGCCCCGGCACGCCATGAGTCGGCTCACCGCCACGCCTCCACGGGCGTAGTTGCCGGTGGACGGCCAGATCGCGCGGTGGCGGGTGGGATCGAACTGGCCGGACACGAGCCGGGGGGCGAGGCATCCGAACGCTGCCATCAACTTGTGGGACCTGATCATCGGGAACCGGTTGCCGAGCAGCACGAGGATGGGGGAGTCGATCCCGGTCAGTTCCCGGGTCAGGACCACGTGCTCCGGCACGTCCACCCGGTTGCCGGCCGGGCCGTTGTACCAGTGCACGCGCCAGAGGTTGCGCGGATCCGGCCCCTGCGGGTCCGCGTCCCCCATCCACTCCGCGGGGACCGCGTGAGGGCGGGTGACCTGCTCGAACGTGGGCAGCACGATCCCGCGCTCCCGGCACCGCTGCACGCTCGTGGCGAGGACCTCGGCGTCCACCACCCCGTCCGCGAGCCCGAACTGGTTCTGCAGGGCGTCATGGAGATCGTTCTCGTGGGCTGGCATGCCGCCATTATGCTCGGGGGCGAGCGGAGAGGGGTGCGCGATGGGAGTCGTCGGCGTCGTCCTGGCCGCGGGTGCCGGCCGGCGCATGGGTGGGCCGAAGGCGCTGGTCGGAGGCTGGGCCACCCCCCGGACGCCGCTGGAGGAGACCGCTGCTCGCCTGCACGACGGCGGCTGCCCGCGCGTGCTCGCCGTGATCGGGGCGGAGGCGGATGCCGTGCGGGCGGCGGTGGGAACGGCACCGCCCTGGTTGCGGCTGGTCGAGGCCGCGGACTGGCCGGAGGGGCTGGGCGCCTCGATCCGCGCGGGCCTGCGCGCCGCCGGCGACGCGACCGTCGCCCTCGTCAGCTTGGTGGACCTGCCGGACGTGCGCGCCGACGTCGTCGCCCGTCTGCTCGCGACCGTGCCGCTGGGGGAGCGCACCCTGGCGCGCGCGGCCTACCGCGGGGTGCCGGGGCACCCCGTCCTGATCGGGCGGGCGTGGTGGCCGCGCGTGTCGGAACTGGCGCGGGGCGAATCAGGGGCCCGAGATCTGTTCGCGGCCGAGGAGCACCTGCTGGTGGAGTGTGGGGACCTCGCCACGGGCCGGGACCGGGACCGGCCCTGATCGGCAGTGATCAGCCCTCGATGATGCGCCGGAAGTTCTCCGGATCGGTCGGTCCCTCCGTCAGGAAGACGAGCACCACGTCCTCCGGCACCAATCCCAGCGCCTCCCGCTCCGCGAGCAGTCCCGCCAGCCCCGCCGCGCCGCTCTCCCCGGCGTCGATGCCGTCCGCGTGGAGCAGCCGTACCGCCTCCTCCGCCCACCGGTCCTCCACGGCCACGAGGGCGTCGTAGCCGGCGAGGTTGCTCGGCAGCGCGATCTCCGACGGCGTGCCACAGTTCAGCCCCGCCATGCAGGTCTGGCCCTCGGCTGGCACCGTGACCAGCCGCCCGGCGAGCGCACTCTCCGTGATGCAGGCGGCCCGGGTCGGCTCCACCCCCACGATCAGCCGCGCCGGCCGGCGGGCGAAGGCGCGGGCGATCGCCGCGCTCAGCGCACCGACACCCATCTGCCCGGCCACCACGGTGGGTTCAGGGACCTCGCCCGCCTCGATCGCGGCCACCACCTCGGCGAGCATCGTGCCGTACCCGTCGATCACCCACCCGGGAACCTCGGTGTAGCCCTCCCACGAGGTGTCATCGACGACGACGTGGCGATCGTCCTCCAGCGCGGCGGACGCGGCGATGGTGTCGTCGTACGTCCCATCGACCACGCGGACCTCGGCACCCTCGGACTCGATGCCCTCGATCCGGCTCGCCACGGTCCCCGCGGGCACCAGGACGATCGCGGGCAGGCCGAGGATCCGCGCCATCCGGGCGACGGCGCGGCCGTGGTTGCCGTCGGTGGCGGCGACCAGGACCAGGTCCCGGTCCGCGATCTCGAGCACCTCGTGCAACTCGGACAACGACGGTTCCGCGCCAGGCTCCTGGCCCAGCTTCGCCAACAGTGCGCGATAGCACGCCCACGAGGCGCCAAGGATCTTGAAGGAGGGCATGCCCATCCGGGACGACTCGTCCTTCACCAGCACGGCGCGGACCCCGAGGCGCCGTGCGGTGGTGGGGGCCGGGCGAATCGGGGTGGGTGCGAAGCCGGGGAGGGATGCGTGGAAGCCGGGTGCCGCCGCGCCACCAGCAGCAACGGAGGGGCGGTCGACGCGGGGGTTGGTGACGAGGCGGGAGTCGGCCATGCCCCATCGTAGGCACCTCGTCGCCGCCCCGGACCGAGAGCGGACACCTACACTGGGGAGCACACCCAACGACGGGATCGCGATGGACTTCGACTCTGCACTGGACCGCCTCACCGGACTGGAGGCGGGGGGCCTCCACGGGGAGGACTTCCTGCTCACCTGGGACAAGTCGGACGAGGAGATCCGGGCCGTGCTGGCCGCGGCCGACGCGCTGCGCACCCTTCGGGAGTCCAACCACAGCGCCCGGATCTTCGATTCCGGCCTGGCGGTCTCGCTCTTCCGGGACAACTCCACGCGCACGCGGTTCTCGTTCGCCTCGGCCTGCAACCTGCTCGGCCTCGCGGTGCAGGACTTCGACGAGGGCTCCTCCCAGGTGGCCCACGGGGAGACCGTCCGGGAGACCGCCACGATGATCTCGTTCATGGCGGACGTGGTCGGGATCCGGGACGACATGTACATCGGCAAGGGCCACGCGTACATGGCCGAGTTCGCCCAGTACGTCCGGGAGTCCCACGCGGCGGGCGTTCTCGAGCAGTGCCCCACGATCCTCTCTCTCCAGAGCGATGTCGACCACCCCACCCAGGCGATGGCGGACCTCCTGCACCTCAGTCACGAGTTCGGCGGCGTGGACCACCTGCGCGGCAAGAAGCTCGCCATGACGTGGGCCTACTCCCCGAGCTACGGCAAGCCGCTGTCCGTCCCGCAGGGAATGATCGCCCTGATGTCCCGCTTCGGCATGGAGGTGGTGCTCGCCCACCCGCCGGGTTACGACCTCATGGCCGAGCCGCGGGACATCGCCGCGAACGCGGCCCTGGCCTCCGGGGGATCGTTCACGGTGACCGGCTCCATGGCGGAGGCTTTCGAGGGTGCGGACGTGGTGTGCGCGAAGAGCTGGGCTCCCCACGGCGCGATGGAGGAGCGCGCCGTCCTGCACGAGACCGGTGACCGCGAGGGCCTCCGCGACCTGGAACGCCGCCTCCTCGCCGAGAACGCCCAGTACCGGGACTGGACCACCACCGAGGACCTCATGGCCAGCACGGCGGATGCCCTCTACCTGCACCCGCTCCCTGCCGACATCACGGGGGTGTCGTGTGCGGAGGGCGAGGTGGAGGCCGCCGTGTTCGACCGGCAGCGCGACTCCCTCTACCGCCAGGCCGGGAACAAGCCGTACGCGATCGCGGCGATGATCCTCCTGGCCAGGGTCGCCGACCCGGTGTCCCGGCTCCACCAGCTGAAGGACGGCGCACACCCGCGCTGGCAGAAGTGACACCTCGGAAGGGATGATGATGCAGATCGACCACGACCGCGTCCGCGAGGCTGCCGAGGGCTACCGGGCGGAGATGACCGCCTTCCTCCGCGCGCTGATCCGGAACAGGGGCACGAGCTGCCAGGAGGAGGCCAAGGCCCGCCTGATCATCGCCGAGATGGAGAGGCTCGGGTACACCACCACCCGCATCGATGGCCTCGGGAGCGCGATCGGCACCATGGGCGAGGGCGAGACCCTGATCGCCTTCGACGGCCACATCGACACCGTGGGTGTCGGGAACCCGGAGAACTGGACCTTCGACCCGTTCGAGGGCTTCGAGGATGACGAGTTGATCGGGGGGCGAGGGTCCTCGGACCAGCTCGGCGGCGTCGTCGCCGCGGTGTACGGCGGGCGGATCGCGAAGGACCTCGGCCTGCTCTCGGCCGCCTACACCTACATGGTGACCGCCACCGTCCAGGAGGAGGACTGCGATGGCCTGTGCTGGCTCCACCTCATCGAGGTCGACGGCGTGCGCCCTGCTTTCGTGGTGTCCACCGAGGCCACGGACGACGGCATCTACCGCGGCCACCGTGGGCGGATGGAGATCCGCGTGGACGTGGCCGGGGTGTCCTGCCACGGCTCGGCGCCCGAGCGGGGGGACAACGCGATCTACAGGATGGCGGAGATCCTCCTCGACATCCGCGACCTGAACGACCACCTCCCCACAGATCCCTTCCTCGGCAAGGGGACCGTGACCACCTCGGAGATCTTCTTCACCTCGCCCTCCCGGTGCGCAGTCGCGGACAGCTGCTCGGTCTCCCTCGACCGCCGCCTCACCCACGGCGAGACCTGGGAGGGCGCGCTCCGCCAGATCGAGGAGCTGCCCGCCGTCGTGCGCCACGGCGCCACTGTCTCCCTGTACGAGTACCGCGCCACTGCGTGGACCGGCAAGGAGTACGGACAGGAGTGCTACTTCCCCACCTGGGTGGTTGCCGAGGACTCACGCGAGGTGCAGGCCGCCGCTGCCGCCCACCGCGCCCTCTTCGGCGAGCCCCGCATCGACAAGTGGACGTTCTCCACCAACGGGGTGGCCATCGCCGGCCGGCACGGAATTCCGGTGATCGGAGTGGGACCGGGCCGCGAGGCGCAGGCCCACGCCCCGGACGAGGTGACCTGGAAGGACGACCTCGTCAAGTGCGCCGCCATCTACAGCATCCTGCCGGCGGTCTACTGCGGGATCTGAGCACCTCACCCGGTCCGGGGGATGCAGGCCGGATCGCAGTCGTGTTTCGGTGTGGGCAGACCACACGGAAGGAAGCCCATGGCTGCACATCGATCGCCGGGACGGCTCGCGAGCACGCTGGTGGGGGTCGTACTCGCCTCCGTCGCCCTGACGGGGTGCGGGGGTGACATCGGGGACGCCGTCGCCTCCCGGCTTCCGACGTCGCTGCCCACGCTCACGTCCTTGCCGACGGCGCTGCCCACCCTCCCCTCGTTGCCGACCCGTCCGCCGGCGGAGACTGCTCCCCCCGCGGAGACCACCGCCCCGGCAGAACCCGTTCCTACCACCCCGCCACCGGCTGCCCCCACGGCGTCACCCCCGGCGGAGGAGTCGCCCGGCATCCCACCGGTCGCGGGGGAGGACGAGGAGGCGGTTGCCGAGGACGGTGACTTCGGCTGGTGGTGGCTTGTCATCCTCCTGCTCGGGGCGGCCGTGATCGCCATGGGCGTGATGCTGCTTCGCCGGCGCCAGGCACGCGCCGAATGGGACGAGGGGGTCGCCCGGGCTGTCGGGGAGGCCACGTGGTTGGCCGACGAATTGGTCCCCAGTCTCCTCGGCCAGGGTTCGCATGGACGAGCGGGCGTCTGGACGATCGGCCGACAACGGGTCCTGGCCCTGGAGCGAACGCTGGAGGACCTGATCGCGGACAGCCCGGACCCGGCGGCCGCTCGCCCCGTCGCAGCGCTCTCCTCGGCCGTGCAGGCCTTCCGCTCAGCCCTCGACCAGGCCGACAGGCTTCCCGACTTCGGCGGGTTCTCCACCACGGCGGCGCTGCGGCAGGCACGCCTGGAGATCGAGGAGACGCTGCGGATGCTGCGCCCACCCGAGGAGGACGCGGGGTAGCCTGTGGACGGCCCACAATCCCCGAGATGGAGGACCCGATGACGCGCCGCGGCCACGACATCCTGCACGATCCGCTGCTCAACCACGGCACGGCGCACACGCGCGAGGAACGGGATCGGCTCGGCCTGCGTGGGCTGCTGCCCCACCAGGTGATCCCGCAGGAGGTGCAGGAGGCACGGGTGCTGGAGAACTTCCACGCCGCGCCCACCGACCTGGCGAGGTACACGATCCTCACGAACCTCCAGGACCGGAACGAGAGCCTGTTCTACCGGGTGGTCACGGACAACATCGAGACGATGATGCCGATCATCTACACCCCGACGGTGGGCCAGGCCTGCCAGGAGTTCTCGCACCTGTTCCGGCGGTCGCGGGGGATGTACATCACCATCGGGGACCGGGGGGAGGTCGCGGACCTGTTGGCGAACTGGCCGCACGACGACGTCCGGGTCATCGTGGTCACCGACGGCGAGCGCATCCTGGGACTCGGCGACCTCGGCTCGAACGGGATGGGCATCCCGATCGGCAAGCTGTCCCTCTACACCGCGTGCGCCGGCATCGACCCGGCGACCACCCTGCCCGTCACGATCGATGTCGGCACGGACAACCACGACCTGTTCGATGACCCGTTCTACGTGGGGATGAAGCAGCCACGCGTGCGGGGCGAGGCATACGACGCGCTCCTGGACGAATTCATGGAGGCGGTGACCGCGAGGTTCCCGCGCGCACTCATCCAGTTCGAGGACTTCGGCAACGCCAACGCGTTCCGGCTGCTGCGCCGGTACCGGGACCGGTACTGCACGTTCAACGACGACATCCAGGGAACCGCGGCCGTGGCCCTCGCGGGCGTCCTGTCCGCTCTCAGGATCACCGGCGGGAACCTCGCTGAGCAGCGGTTCCTCTTCCACGGAGCCGGCGGCGCCGGCCTCGGCATCGCGAACCTCATCGTGTCCGCGCTCACGGAGGCGGGACTGACGACGGCGGACGCCCGGGCCCGCTGCTGGTTCGTCGACTCGCGCGGCCTCGTGGTGGCGAGCCGCACCGACCTGACGGAGAACAAGCTGCCCTTCGCCCACGAAGCCGGCCACGCCCCCGACCTGCTCGGGGCGGTCGATGAGGCGCGCCCCACGTTCCTCATCGGCGTCTCGGGGCAGCACGGCGCGTTCACGCAGGACGTGGTCCGGCGGATGGCGGAGCTCAATGAGCGGCCTGCCATCTTCGCGCTGTCCAACCCGACGTCCAAGGCCGAGTGCACCGCCGCCCGGGCGTACGAGTGGACCGAGGGCAGGGCCGTGTTTTCCTCCGGCAGCCCGTTCGCCCCCGTGGAGTACCAGGGACGCACCCTTGTCCCCGGGCAGGGCAACAACGCCTACATGTTCCCGGGGGTGGGACTCGGGGTCACCGCCGTCGAGTCGGGGCGCGTCACTGACGAGATGTTCATGGTGGCGGCACGCACCCTCGCGGGGCTCGTCTCCGAGGACCACCTCGCCAGCGGCAGCCTGTACCCGCCGTTGCGGGACATCCGGGAGATATCGGCGGCCATCGCCGTCGCCGTCGCCGAACTTGCCCACAGCCAGGGCCTCGCTCGTGTGCCGCGGCCGGAGGACCTCGCGGCCCAGGTGCGGGACCGCATGTGGAGCCCGGTGTACTGAATCGCCGCAGGGGCTTCCGCGGAAGGTCACCTCCTGTTATGGTACGGATGTACCAGAGTGCGAGAGTCCAGGACGTGGATGTCCCGGGCGACCGGCCTGGATAGTACCGGCTGGACGACGGCACCGCTGCCGGCAGCCTCAGATCTTCGACCACACCCAGGAGCCCGCCGTGAGCTTGAACGCCACCAACCCGCGCAACACCGACGACGCCCCGAGGAGCCCGCTCTCGTCCCAGACGGTGGCCTTCTCGCACTACAACAACCTCTCGGCCCAGCTGCCGATCGACCCGGCCACTGGTGAGCTGGTTGGCGGCGGGGCGAGCGAGCAGGCCCGCCGATGCCTCGAGAACATCAGGGCCGTCGTGGAGAGCATCGGACACGTGATGGACGACGTCGTTCGGCTCACCGTGTTCCTTACGGACATCGATGACCTCGACGCTGTCGACGAGGTCTGTGCGGGCTACTTCCCGCTCTACCTCCCGACCCGTACGACGGTCGGCGTGGCCACGCTGCCCATGGGCGCCGCTGTGCAGGTGGAGGCCCTCCTCTCGAACGGCGAGGGCTCGATCCCGGGCGCCCCGCAAGCCGGTGACCTCGTGAAGGTCGCACGCGACGCCGACGACGCCCCGCGGCTGCCCGGGTCCACCCAGACCGTGGCCTTCTCCCACTACAACAACCTCTCGGCCCAGCTCCCGATCGACCCCAGGACCGGCGAACTCGTCCCCGGCGGGGCGAAAGAGCAGGCACAACAGTGCCTCGCGAACGTCAAGGCCGTCCTGGAGAGCATCGGACACGTGATGGACGACGTCGTGCGGGTCACCCTGTTCCTCACGGACCTCGCGGACCTCGACGCCGTCAACGAGGTCTACCCGGCCTTCTTCCCGGGCTACGTCCCCGCGCGGACGGTCGTCAACGCGGCGGCGCTGCCGCTCGGCGCCGCGGTCCAGGTCGAGGCTGTGGTGTCCCACGGCGACGGCACGCCGCCGCAGGCCCCCGAGGACGCGGCCCTCCTCGTCATCGAGCCCCACGACACGGACGCCGCCCCGCGCGACGTGCTCTCCACGCAGTCCGTGGCGTTCTCCCACTACAACCACATCACGGCGCAGCTGCCCGTGGATCCGGCGACCGGCGAGATGGTCGCCGGCGGGGTGAGGGAACAGGCGGCACAGTGCCTGGCCAACATCAGGGCGATCGTGGAGAGTGTGGACCACGTGATGGACGACGTGGTGAAGGTCAACATCTACCTCGCGGACGTCGCGGACCTGGATGCCGTGGACGAGGTCTACGCGACCTTCTTCCCGGGCTACGTGCCGGCACGCCGCGTGGTCGGGGTGTCTGCCCTGCCCGGCGGTGCGGCGATCCAGGTCGA
>RZYE01000365.1 GCA_009930425.1 Actinomycetota bacterium
CCACCGGTGAAGTAGAAGAACGTGAGCTCGTTGAGCGGCAGCTTCGGGGCGATCTGGGAGAGGAACTTCAGGGCCGGCATCATCGCGAGGAAGATCCCGATGAACAGTGCGGCCACCTCGAGGATCGGGGTCCACGAGAACTCGTTGGAGACGAACCGGGCCACCTTGTCCCCCAAGAAGTAGGACAGGGCCCCGGCGAGGAGGAACACGAGCTCCCGCCACGGCACGGACTGCGCGAAGGTGGCGGTGCCCTCCTCGATGGCGTGGAGGTCGAGCGAGGGGACCACGGCCACCGCCGCCACCACCATCGCGAGGAACAGGAAGTGGATCCCGCCCTTGATCCCCAGTGGGGTGCGCTGGACGGCGTCGGCGAGGATGTTGGAGGCCGGTTCGGAGCGGTGGAGGCGGGTGTCGAGGGCGTAGTAGGTGAGCAGGAGCAGCACGTTCACGAACAGCCACTCGGCGATCAGGTTGAACGTCCAGGTGAAGGGCACGCCGCGGAGGAAGCCGAGGAAGAGCGGGGGGTCACCGAGGGGGGTGAGCAGCCCGCCCGTGTTCGCCACGATGAAGATGAGGAACACGATGGTGTGGACCTTGTGGCGGCGCTCCTTGTTCGTGTTGAGCAGCGGGCGGACCAGCAGCATCGCCGCGCCCGTGGTGCCGATGAAAGAGGCGAGCACCGCCCCGATCCCGAGGAAGGCGGCGTTCACCCGGGGGGTGGCCTGCAGGTCACCGGTGAGGAAGATGCCCCCGGAGATCACGAACAACGCACCGAGGAGCAGCACGAACTGCGCGTACTCCCACAGCGAGTGCAGCACGGTGACCTGCTCGCCGGCGAACCAGAACCAGACCGCCACCGGCAGCCCCAGCACGAGGGCAACGGTCAGCTTCGTGGAGTTCTGCTCCCAGCGGTGCTCGGTGGCGTGGATCAACGGGAGGATGGCGATGCACAGCAGCAGGATGACGAACGGGATCATCGACCACCATTCGACCTCCAGGCCGCCGGCAGCGGACGTGGGTGCGATCGCCAGGGGCGAGAACATGGGCAACCTCCTCGTGACTCCACGCTCATGGTACGGCCGCGGGGAGCCTCGGAACCGGACTTGCCCTGCAGTTGCCACGGTGTGATCACGGCTATGGTGGGTGCGGCCCCCGTAGCCCAACGGCAGAGGCAGCCGACTTAAAATCGGTTCAGTGCGGGTTCGAGTCCCGCCGGGGGCACGGCGCCGCCCGACTGTGCCGCCCGACGACGCCGGACGGGCCGCCGTCGGCTGGCGGCGCGCCGTCGTCGTCGGGAGCCGCCGCCGGGAACAAAGCCCCGCCGACGGACGTTCCTGTAGGCAGGACACGAGTGTGTCCCCCCAGCGACTTCGAGCCGCAACAGGAGAGACCACCCCCCATGAGCAACCCAGCACTCAACAAGGCCTTCGGGAGCAAGCTGACCCCGGCGGGCTACCCGGAGTACCCCGGGTACGCCCCGCGTGGCGGCACGGGCACCGCCCAGGCCCCGCGCTACGGCGAGCAGGCCACGTACCATTCCCCCCAGTACCAGGCGCCGCAGTACGGCGGAACCCCCAATCCGGCTGACCTCGAGCAGTCGTACACCATGCCGCCCGCCGGCCCGGCGGAGACCGGCCGCCTCACCCTCGATGACGTGATCATGAAGACGGCGCTCACCCTCGGCGTGGTCGTCCTCACCGGTGCCGGCGCCTGGATCCTCACGGGCAGCAACCCCGGCCTCGGCATGACGCTGACCATCGTCGGCGCGCTCGCCGGATTCGTGCTCGGGCTCGTCAACGCCTTCAAGAAGGAGCCCAGCCCCGCGCTGATCCTCGCCTACGCCGCGTTCGAGGGCCTCTTCCTCGGTGGCATCTCGGCGTGGTTCGAGGCGATGTACCCCGGGATCGTCATCCAGGCGGTGCTGGCCACCGTGGTGACCTTCGGAGTGACGCTCGCCCTCTACGCCAACCGGATCGTGCGGGTCACGGGCCGGTTCATGAGGTTCGTGATGATCGCGATGGTCTCCTACCTCGCGTTCTCGCTGGTCAACCTGGTGCTCATGCTCAC
>RZYE01000366.1 GCA_009930425.1 Actinomycetota bacterium
CTGGCGTGCTGGGCCGTCATCGGCATGGGCCGCGCGAGGTACATCCGCCACGCGATTGCCACGCCGATCAGCACGATCCCGATCGTCGCCCCCATGATCACGGGGATCGGGAGCACGGGCTCGTGGTGCTCGACGTGCCCGGTGACCGGCTCGAGCCACGTCACGAAGGCGTCCGACCAGGCGAGCAGGCCACCGAGTGCGACCGAACCGACGGCGAGGACCACCATCGGGAAGGTCATGAGGAAGGGCGCCTCGTGTGGGTGCTGCGCGGGACCGTCCGGCGGAGCGGTCCACCGCTTCTCACCGTGGAAGATCGCGAAGAACAGCCGCGACATGTAGAACGCCGTGATCCCTGCGCCCACGAGCGCCACGGTGCCGAACACCCACGGCTCCCATCCCTCGCCCACGAACGCGGCCTCGATGATCTTGTCCTTGGACCAGAACCCGGAGAACGGCGGGATCCCGAGGATCGCGAGCCAGCCCATCATGAACGTGATCCAGGTGACCTTCATGTACTTCGACAGTGCGCCGAACCGCCGAATGTCCACCTGGTCCCCCATCCCGTGCATGACGGATCCGGCACCGAGGAACATCCCGGCCTTGAAGAAGCCGTGCGCGATGAGGTGGAAGATGGCGAACGCGTACCCGATCGGGCCGAGGCCGGCGGCCAGCATCATGTAGCCGATCTGGGACATGGTGGAGGCGGCGAGCACCTTCTTCATGTCGTCCTTCGCGGAACCGACGATGGCCCCGAAGAGCAGCGTGATCGCGCCGACGACCGCCACGGCGAGCTGGGCGTCAGGAGCCTGCTCGAAGACCGGGCCTGCCCGGACCACGAGGTAGACACCCGCGGTGACCATCGTCGCGGCGTGGATCAGGGCGGACACGGGGGTGGGGCCGGCCATCGCGTCCCCGAGCCAGGCCTGGAGCGGGAACTGTGCCGACTTGCCGGTCGCGGCCAGGAGCAGGAGCAGCCCGATCGCCGTGGCCCACCCGGTGGAGAACTCGGCGCCCAGCACGTCGCTGAAGGAGACCGACCCGATGGAGGCGAACATCGCACCCATGGCCAGGAGGAGCCCGGCGTCCCCGACCCTGTTCATCACGAACGCCTTCTTCGCCGCGGTGGCGTAGACGGGGTTGTGGTTCCAGAAGCCGATCAGGAGGTAGGAGGCGAGGCCCACCCCCTCCCATCCGACGAACAGGAGGGCGAAGGAGTCCGCGAGCACGAGCAGCAGCATCGCGGCGACGAAGAAGTTCATGTAGGCGAAGAACCGCCGGCGGTCGGTGTCGTGCTCCATGTACGCCACGGAGTACACGTGGATGAGCGTCCCGACGAAGGTCACGAGCAGGACGAACGACATCGAGAGCGTGTCGACGCGGGTCGCGAAGTCGATCGTGAGGTCACCGGTCGAGATCCAGGTGTAGAGGCTGTGCGCCATGACCCGCTCCTCGGCCGGGAGCCCGAGTTCCTGGACCGTGATGGCCACGGCCAGGACGAAGGAGGCGGTCGAGGCACCGACCCCGAACCAGTGGCCCCAGGAGTCGGCACGGCGCCCGAGGAGCAGCAGGAGGGCAGCGGACAGCAGTGGGATCGCGACCAGCAGCCACGCGGCGGAGGCGGCTCCCGTCGCGGGTACCGCACTCACCATCTCGGCCGGGACGGCCTGGACAACGGAAAGCATGTCGATCCCCTCGTCAGTTCTTCAGCAGGGACACGTCGTCGAGCGACGCAGACCTGCGGGATCTAAAGATGGACACGATGATCGCCAGCCCCACGACCACCTCGGCGGCCGCCACGACCATGACGAAGAACGCCATGACCTGGCCGTCCAGGTTGCCGTGCATGCGCGAGAAGGTGACGAGGGAGAGGTTCGTGGCGTTGAGCATCAGCTCGACGCCCATGAACGCGATGATCGCGTTCCGCCGGACGAGCACGGTGGTGCCGCCGATCGTGAAGAGGATGGCTGACAGCACCAGGTAGTTGGTGAGGCTCATCGCTCGTCCTCCTCCGTGAGTCGGGGCGCGGGCTCTCCGGGCATGCCGGGCAGACCGGACTGGCCGGT
>RZYE01000367.1 GCA_009930425.1 Actinomycetota bacterium
GCGCCACCCCACCGGCGCCGGTCAGGTCGTGGGTGGTGCCGGGACCGTCGGCCCGCAGCGTCCAGCCGGACGACGGTGCCGGGGTGCCGTAGGCGTTGACCACGTTCTTCACCAGTGTCAGGTGCGGTGCCTCTGCCGTGTTCGTGATGGAGCACTCGACGTCATCGCCCGCATTGAGCGTCACGGAATTGTCGGTGACGGTCACGGGGTCTCCGGCTGCGGTGACGCAGGTCCAGGTGGTGCCGTTGGTGTACCCGGTGACGGTGCCGGTCTCGGACAGGGCGTAGGTGCCCGCGGCCACCTCGGTGCGCGCTACCCCACCGGCGCCGGACAGGTCGTGGGCAGTACCGGGGCCGTCGGCCCGCAGCGTCCAGTTCGACGATTCGGCGGGAGTGCCAGAGTCGTTCTTCACGGTCTTCAGCAGGGTGAGGCCAGCCCCGGCTGCGGAGACGGCGAGGGTCATCGTCGAGTTCGTGGCGGCGCCAGCGTCGTCCGTGAGGGTGATCGTCACGTCCGTCGTGCCGACGGCATCCGGGGTACCGCTGATCGTGTCCCCGATGATGGTCAGCCCAGTGGGCAGGCCGGCGGCGTCCCATGTGTAGGGGGGAGTCCCACCAGCAGCGCTGAGGTTGGCCGTGTAGGGCTCACCGACCGTGCCGGCGGGCAGCGCCGTCGTCGTGATCACGAGCGCGTCCTCGACGATGAGCTCGAGGGTCGAGTTCGTCGTGCGCCCGTCGCTGTCCGTCACGGTGATGAGTACGCCCGACGTGCCGGCGACGGTGGGGGTGCCACCGATGGTGTTGCCGGAGATGGTGAGTCCATCTGGAAGGCCACTGGCCTCCCACGAGTACGGCGTGACGCCGCCGCTGGCCGCCAGGGACGCGGTGTACGCGGTTCCCAGTTCGCCAGGGGGAAGTGACGTGGTCGTGATGGACAGCTGCTCCGAGACCACGAGGTCAAGTTCGGCGTTTGTCGTGCGTCCACGGTCGTCGGTGACCGTGACAGTGACGCTGCTCGTGCCGGCAGTGGTGGGCGTGCCGCTGATGGTGTCCCCGGCAGCCGTGAGGCTGGCGGGCAGGTTGACGATCTCCCAGGTGTAGGGGGAGGTACCACCGGTGGCCCCAACCGCGGTCGAGTAGGCGTCCCCGACCGTCGCGGGCGGAAGTGTTGAGGTCGTGATCACCAGGGGATCGGCGATGTCGAGGTCCAGGTCGATCGTCGCAGTGCGTCCCTCGATGTCGCTGGCGGTGAAGGTGACCGTCGTGGAGCCGACGGCGGTGGGGACACCGGTGATGTGACCGGTCGCCGCGAGGGTGAGGCCGTCCGGGAGCAGCCCTGCCGCGGTCCACGAGCTGGGCGGAACCCCCCCGGTGGTCGTCAGGGTCGCGGCGTACTCAGCGCCGACGACGCCGGGCGGCAGGCTGGTGGAGGTGATGACGAGGGGCTGCGCCACGGCGAGGCTCAGCTGGATGGTGTCGCTGAGTCCGCCGCTGGTGACCGTGATCTCGATGTCGTTCGATCCGGTGGCTGTCGGCGTGCCTGTGATCGTGTCGCCGGCGAGGGTGAGGCCGGCGGGCAGGCCGGTGACCTCCCAGACGTAGGGCGCGGTCCCGCCGATCGCGGTGAGAGACGCGGTGTAGGCCTGATCGACGGTGCCCGAGGGGAGCGCTGTCGTCGTGATCACCACGGCATCCTCGATGGCCAGATCAAGGGTGGTGGTGTCGGTGAGGGCCTCGCTGTCGGTCAGCGTGATCGCGGTGCTGGCGGTGCCGGCCGCGGTGGGGGTGCCGGTGATCGTGTCCCCCGTGAGGGTAAGGCCGGCGGGCAGGCCGGTGGCCTCCCACGTGTAGGGGGCCGTCCCGCCGGCTCCGGTCAGGGTGACGGTGTAGGGCTGTCCCACCGTGCCCTGCGGCAGTGCGGTGGTGGTGATCGTGAGGTTCTGGATCACGCTGAGGTCAAGGGTGGTGGTGTCGGTGCGGCCGGTGTCATCGGTGAGGGTGATGGTCACGGTGGCGGTGCCGGGGGTGGTGGGGGTGCCGGTGATGGTGTCCCCGGTG
>RZYE01000368.1 GCA_009930425.1 Actinomycetota bacterium
AAATCCTTCGACATGTGTCGTCTCCTTTCGTGCACCCATTCTGTGCAGATGCCTACGGCACCGATCTGGGACCTCGGCCCGGGATGGATCTGGGACTTCCGCCCGGGATGGCTGCACTGCGCGTATGGCCCATTCCGGCCACTCGGTTGGAACGGGCCGCCTCCGGCACTGCCTGACGCGCCATCCGCTTTGAGCCCTACCGCTGGCTGTCCGAAAGGTCGAACCTCGCCAGGACCGGTGGGTGGTCGGAGACCTCAGTTGCGTCGGCGATCGTCCAGTCGTGGAAGACTCGCACTTCGCGAGGTTCGAAGTGGGGGCTGTCAACGGCTGGGCGGAACACTACGTAGTCGATTCGGTCCTGATCCTTCGTGTCGGGTGGGGGTTCGATGGGGGGCTGCTTCCCTTTCAGACGCCACGTGAGCATGGTTCCCCCGGGCCAGTCGGTGTACTCGTTGGGTTCGAGGCGGTTGATCACGTCCTCTGCGCCCCAGGTGGACAAGATCGTCCGCAACTGCTCGTACTCCTCTCCCGCGTTCCTGTGAACGTGAATGTTGAAGTCGCCGATGAGGAGCGCGTCGCACCCTGGGAAGTGCCCGAACGTGTTTGCGGCAAGCGTCTTGATGTTGTCGAGCGCGTTGGGCTGCACGCGGGTGAACGCGTGGGTCGTCCCGACTGCGAAGTCGATCGCGCGATGCTCCGAGACGGGAAGGCGCAGCTTGAAGCGGAACGCTCCCTTCTGTGACCACTGATCCTCCGGCTTGACGGCACCGTGGTACATCTCGAAGTGTTGCTCTCGGAGCGGGTACCTGCTGGCGACCATCAGACCGGATGTGGAGTGGACAGGGTCACCGAGTTCCTCCCAGAAGCTCATCTGTCCCTGCTCGGGGAGGATGCGGATGAAGGTGTACATGTCGTGCAACTGGTTCGCCACATGCCGTTGCCAGGACTCAGCCCAGACTTCCTGCAAACACACGAGGTCCGGGTTCAGTTGCCGGATGCGCGCGATCATCTCATCTCGCCGCTGCGCGTCCGCGTAGACGACGTCGTTGCCGATGAGCTTGGCACCGGCTTCGGCGTTGGAGTCCTTGAAAAGGTGGGTGTTGAACGTGAGAACGGACAGCTCTGTGACGGGCGGCTGCTCCTGAATGGTCAGTTGGACTCCGAGCGGACTCCCGCCGAACGGGAAGCGGTTCGACCCCCAGTCCGGCGCACCCGTCGGTTCGCCATTACCGAAGCGGAACTGGAGTTGGACGAAAGGCGAGACGTTCTCCACCCGGAAGTAGTTGCCGTCCTTCGCGACCGAGCAACAGTGCGAGAACTGCAAATGCCGATCCGCCTCGTCGTCGTTGTCAGAGCCCACCGTGAGATACCAGCGCCCTTCGGCACCGTGCGTCAGGGTGGTCTGCGATGCGGTCAGGACTCCTGACACCTCACCGGCCCTGATCGTCCCGGGCACGGCCCCGGCCGTGTGACCAGAGATGTGCTTGTACGTGCCCGAAATGTCCCAGTTGGTGTTGTTGATGATTCGAAGGTGTGTCGATTGATGGGCCATCGCTCCTCCTCGGTCCGATCGTGCCCCGCTGATCGGTGGGCCCCGTCCTTGGCGGTCACTGCCCCGTCCCCTGCGCTCCGTTCTCGCTCGAGGCGCTGCTTGTCCACCAAGGCCACGATCCCACTGTTGTACACGCGTTCAAGGGCGCAAGGTCCCGGAGCCCGGCCATCCGATCGGCTGCCGATCTGCGTCTGCAACGAAGGAATGTAGACGGCCGGCTCGAGTATGAACTGACTACACAACGATTGCGCTGGCCTCTCCTCCTTGCGATCATGACGCGATGACACGGCACGCCAAACCACCGGCAGAGAAGTGCCTCTTCTGCGCCATTGCGGCCGGGGAGGCCGAGGCCAGCGTGGTGCACGAGGACACGACCGTCGTGGCGTTCATGGACCGGTACCCGGTCACGCCCGGCCATCTCCTGGTGGTACCACGCCGGCATGCGGTGGGTCTCGAGGACCTCGACGGCACCACGAGTGCTCACGTCTGGTCGGTCGGTCAT
>RZYE01000369.1 GCA_009930425.1 Actinomycetota bacterium
GGGTAGAGTCCCGGCCATGCTGCGAGCGCGCTACGACGCCGTCATCCTCGGCGGGGGCCACAACGGCCTCACCGCCGCCGCCTACCTCGCCGGCGCGGGTCGGAGCGTCCTCGTGCTCGAGCGCCTCGACCACGTGGGCGGCGCGGCGGTCTCCGCTCAGGTGTTCCCCGGCGTGGACGCGAGGCTCTCGCGCTACTCCTACCTCGTCTCGCTCCTGCCGCGTCAGGTCATCGAGGACCTCCACCTGCCCATCACCCTGCGCCGCCGCCGCTTCTCCTCCTACACCCCGGCCGGCGACGGCGGCCTCCTCGTCGACACCCACGACGACGCCGCCACCCGTGACTCGTTCGCGCGCCTCACCGGCAGCGAGGCCGAGTTCGAGGCCTGGACCGCGCTGTACGGCCGCATCGCCCGACTCGCCGAGCGCCTCGCCCCCACCCTCCTCGAGCCGCTGCGCAGCCGCGACGAGCTGCGGCGGATGGTGGACGACGACGCCACGTGGCGCGACCTCGTCGAGACGCCGATCGGCGAGGTGGTGCGCCGCGAGCTGCGCGACGACGTCGTGCGCGGCGTCGTCGCCACCGACGCCCTGATCGGGACGTTCGCGTCACTCGACGACCCCGGCCTCGCCCAGAACCGCTGCTTCCTCTACCACGTCATCGGCAACGGCACCGGGGACTGGGACGTGCCGGTGGGCGGGATGGGCGCGGTGAGCGGGGCGCTCCGGGACGCCGCCGTGGCCGCCGGCGCCGAGCTGCGCGTGCGGGCGGAGGTCACCGCGGTGGACCCGGCCGGGGAGGTCACCTTCGTGGACGGCGACGGCGCGGCGCACCGGGTCGGGGCCGGTCACGTGCTCGCGGGGTGCGCCCCGACGGAGCTCACGCGCCTGCTCGGGGAGGCTCCCTGCGAGGCACCCGAAGGGGCGCAGCTCAAGGTGAACATGCTGCTCGCCCGCCTGCCGCGCCTGCGGGACGGCGTGGACCCGGCCGCCGCGTTCGCGGGCACGTTCCACGTGAACGAGTCGCTGTCACAGTTGGGCTCGGCATACGCGCAGGCAGCGGCCGGCAGGATCCCGGACCTGCCCCCCGCGGAGATCTACTGCCACTCGCTGACGGACCCGTCGATCCTGGGGCCCGGCCTGCGCTCGGCCGGGGCACACACGCTCACCCTGTTCGGCCTGCACATGCCGGCACGCCTGTTCCGCCAGGACAACGAGGCCCGGCGGGCGGAGTCCCTGACGGCGACGCTGCGCTCGCTCGACTCCGTGCTCGCCGAACCGATCGAGGACTGCCTGCTCCACGACGCCGAGGGCCGCCCCTGCATCGAGGCGCGGACGCCGCTGGACGTGGAGGCCGACGTCGGGCTGCCCGGCGGCAACATCTTCCACCGGCCCCTGGCCTGGCCGTTCGCCGAGTCGGAGGGAGAGGTTGGCCGGTGGGGCGTGGAGACGGCGCATCCACGCGTGTTGCTGTGCGGTGCGGGCGCCCGAAGGGGCGGTGGAGTCAGCGGCATCCCCGGCCGCGCCGCCGCCATGGCGGTGGTGGGACGGTAGCCGCCGGATCCTCCGCGCCGGCGCTCGCACACATCCTCGGCGCTGGCACAGATCCTCGCCATCGTGACCATTGCGAGCAATCGATTCGAATGCGAGGGTTGTGCACCTCGCCATCGACTGGGAACCTCGCATTGGTGACCAAGGCGAGGAATCGTGCACCTCGCCATCGACTCGGATCCTCGCACCGGACACCGTGGCGAGAGTGGGAGGTGCCCAGCACGTGGGACGAGGGCCCCGGCGTGAGGACCCCCGCGCGAGGCAGCAAGGGTGGGGGTGGTGGGACGGTAGCCGACCCGGCTGGCGGAGACCTTCCCAACGGTGATCGCTCCCCCGAGGCGGCATCGCGTGGCAGGCTTGAGCCAGACCCACCACAAAGGAGAGACATGAGCATCCTGGTCGTTGGAGGTGCCGGGTACATCGGCGCGCACGTGGTCCGGCTGTTGCTGGAACGGGGGGAGGACGTGGTGGTGGTCGATGACCTGTCCACCGGTACC
>RZYE01000370.1 GCA_009930425.1 Actinomycetota bacterium
GAACTGGTCCTCCGCCCGGGCGTTCCTCGGGCTGCACAACCGCGAGGCGCTCGTCCGGATCGTGCCCACCGTGGAGATCGGCGGACGGGACCCCCAGAAACAGCTCCACTTCGAGTTCCGCGGCGCGGACGGTGGCGCAAACCCGTGGCTGCTGCTCGGTAGCCTTGTCCGCGCTGGGCTGGAGGGCCTCCGTGAGGAGCTCGCCCCCGCCGAGGTGATCACCGGCGAGCTCGACATGGAGGGAGCCCACCGCGAACTGACGGCCCTGCCGAGCAGCCTCTCGGAGGCGCTGGACCGCCTGGAGCAGTCGGAGAGGGTCCGTACCTGGTTGCCGTCGGAGTACCTGCCGACCTTCCTGCGGATCAAGCGCCTCGAGGTGGAGGAGATGGCCCCCCTCAGTCTGACCCAGCAGTGCGAGGCGTACGCCGATGCCTACTGACGCACCCCTCGTCCCGGGCGAGCCCGCCGGGCTGGTCGACCACCACTGTCACGGAGTCGTGGAGACGGATCTCGACCGGGCGGCGTTCGAGGACCTCATCACAGAGTCGTCGGTGCCGGCCGCGCCCGGCTGCTCGTTCTTCGACACGCAGGTGGGCCTCGCCGTCCGGGCCCACTGCGCCCCGGTGCTTGACCTGCCGGCGTTCGCGCCGGCGGAGGACTACGTGGCCCGGCGGGCCGACCTCGGTGCCGTTGAGGTGAACCGTCGCTTCCTCCGGAGTGGCGGCTTCGCGGAGCTCCTGGTGGAGACCGGCCACCTCGGTGACCGCATCCTCGGCCTGGACGCCATGGCCGAACGGTCCGGCGCCGTCGTCCGCGAGGTCGTTCGCCTGGAGCAGGTGGCCGAGTCGGTCGCGGACCGGATCGGGGACGCGGCCGGCGAGTACCCGGAGACGCTGCGCTCGGCGCTCGCCGCCCGGCTCCCCGCCGCTGTCGGCGTCAAGACCATCGCCGCCTACCGTGGCGGCTTCGGCTTCCCGCAGGAACGGCCCTCGGACGACGCAGTGGTGGGCGCGTACGAGTCCTGGCGGCAGGAGATCAGGGCGACCAGGCAGATCCGGATCACCGACCCGATCCTCATCGCGTTCGGCGTGTGGAGCGCAGTCGACCACGGTGTGCCGATCCAGGTCCACGTGGGGTACGGCGACGCCGATCTCGACCTGCATCGCTGCAACCCCCTGCTCCTGACCGACCTGATCCGGGCGACGCACGGATCGGGCGCGTCGTTCACGCTGCTGCACTGCTACCCGTACCACCGCGAGGCCGGCTACCTCGCGCACGTGTTCCCGCACGTCTACTGCGACGTGGGGCTGGCCATCAACTACACGGGGTTCCAGTCGCCGCAGGTCCTCGCCGAGTCCCTGGAGCTGACGCCGTGGCACAAGGCGCTCTTCTCCTCCGACGCCTGGGGCGCGGCCGAGCTCTACCACCTGGGTGCCCTCCTGTTCCGCCGCGGCCTGGCCCACTGCCGGGAGACCTGGTTCCGGGACACGGCACTTCCCGACGACGAGTGGCAGCGCATCATCGACCTCATCGGCTCCGGGAACGCCCGCCGTCTCTACGGACTGGACTCATGACGCCGGACCTCGAGGTGCTGGCCCAGCAGTGGCTCTCGGAACTCCGCGAGGAGCTCCCAGGGGCGATCGAGCTGAGGCACCGGTTGCACGCGGACCCGCGGCTCTCGGGCGACGAATGCGACACGGCCGCCGCCGTGGCCCAGGCCATCGGCATCGAGTTCGAGACGGTGGCCGGCTGCGGCGGCTGGGCACGGATCGGGCCGGGCGAGGGCGACGCCGTCGCCGTCCGTGGCGAGCTGGACGCGCTGCCCGGGACCGAGCGGACCGGCGCGTCGTTCGCGGCGTCCGAGGGGGCCGTCCACGCGTGCGGGCACGACGTGCATCTGGCCGCCCTCACGGCGCTCGCGCGAGCGGCCGCACGGGTGAACCTGCCGGCCGGGCTCGTGCTGCTGCTCCAGCCACGGGAGGAGAAGTACCCGTCCGGCGCGGAGGACATCGCACGGGCCGGGGTCCTGACCGCCCAGG
>RZYE01000371.1 GCA_009930425.1 Actinomycetota bacterium
GGGCTCGGCACTGGTCCGCGCGGGCGTGGAACCCTCGCCGCTCGACTTCCCCAACGACTCCGGGATGTCGCTGGACCAGAGCCACGTGGCCGCCTAGCTCGGCCTCCCCAGCCTCATCTCGGTCACCAACTGCCGGACCACGGCCTCCATGGATCGCCCGCCCTCGAGGTACGCGCGATGCTGGCGCTGGTACGAGGCGCCCTCGTCCAGGATCACCTCGACCATCCGCAGCTCGTCGGCGCACCCCAGCCGCCGGGCGACCGGCTCCAGCCTGTCGAGCAGGTGCGCCACGGTGACGCTCACCAGCTCCTCGTTGCCCTCCGCGTCCAGGATGAGGATGGCGTCCATCCCGTAGCGGGCCGAGCGCCACTTGTTCTCGGCGACGAACCACTGCGGCAGGCGGGGCAGGGTCCTGCCCTCGTCCAGCTCGGTCGAGTAGTGCTCGACGAGGCAGTGCGTGAGCGCCGCCAGCGCCTTCAGCTCGGTGACGTTCGTGGGGGCGTCGCAGGTGCGCACCTCGATGGTTCCCAGCTTGGGGGAGGGCCGGATGTCCCACCTCACCTCGGAGAAGTCGTCGATCACCCCGGTCCGCAGCATGTCGGTGGTGTAGGACTCCAGGCCCGCCCAGTCGTCGAACTGGTGGGGGATTCCTGCGGTCGGCAACTGCTGGAACATCATCGCCCGGTTCGAGGCGTATCCCGTGTCCCGGTTGGACCAGAACGGAGAGGAGGAGGACAGGGCCTGGAGATGCGCGTGCCTCGTCATGAGGGCGTTGAGGATCGGGATGACCTTGCGGGGCTCCTCGATGCCGACGTGCACGTGCATGCCGAAGAGCAGCATCTGCTGGCCCCAGTACCGCGTGCGGTCCACGAGCTTCGCGTAGCGCTCCTTGTTGGTGACCCGCTGGTAGAGCGGATTCGCGAACGGGTGGGTGCCTGCCGTGGCGAGTTCGAGCCGGAGCTTCGCCATGATGGGTCCGAGATCCTTCATGGACGCCTCGATGTCCTCCACCGCCTCCGGGACGGTGCGTGCCGGTGCGGAGACCACCTCCACCGTGTTGAGGAGCAGTTCATGGTGGATGGAGGGATGCGCCCCGTCGGGGCCGTGGATCTCGGCCAGCACCGCCTCGGCGCACTGCCGCAGGTCGAGCGAGTCCGAGTCGATCAGCTGGAGCTCCCACTCGATGCCCACGGTCGATCGTGGCGAGTGCGCGAACGGCATGCTCATGCGTCCATGGTGCCCCGCTCGGCATCGGTTCGCCGCACGATCAGGGCGCTGTGCCTGCCTTCCAGGCGGGTGAGGACCACGGTGGCCTCCCCGTCACCCTTGAGGCCCAACTGCTTGCGCAGGACGTCCGGGACGATGTCCACGCCGCGCTTCTTGATCTCGAGCCGGCCGATTCCGCGGGAGGTGAGGTAGCCGGCCAGTCGCTTGCGCGAGTACGGGAAGTGGTCGACGACCTCGAAGGTCTCGGCGAAGGGCGACGAGACGGGGGACGGGCTCGTCAGGTAGGCGATCGAGTCGCTCACGATGGTGGCACCGAGGGCGGCCGCGAGGGGGGCGACTCCGCCGGCACGGATGACGGCGCCGTCGGGCTCGTGGAGGTAGCGCTGCAGCGGGCCGGTGGTGGCGCGCGCAGCGGGGGTGTCCGGGGCGGAGGCGGTCGCGAGGACGGCGGGCCGGTCGCCGTCGATGACCAGCGCACTGCGGCCCGGTCCGTCCGCCAGTGCACCGAACCACAGCCCGGCCTCGACGACCGTGCCATCCACGGACACCCACTGGGCGTGGGCGTCCGGGGGGATGTCCTCGTACCGGATGCCGGGGCCGACCTTGAGTCCGAGCTCGGGGACTCGGTCGCGGAGCGGGAGGAGCGCGGAGAGCGGCGGTGACCAGGCGTCCGGGTCGAACACGCGCCCGGACCGACCGCGGCGCGCCGGATCGGCGAACAGCCCGTCGTACGGCGAGAGGTCGAGGTCGAGGGCGTCGGCGTGGAGGACGCGTGCGCCGGGGAACGCCATGAGGTTGACGAGTGCGAGG
>RZYE01000372.1 GCA_009930425.1 Actinomycetota bacterium
AGGTTCCTGTTGCTTGACAACTCAGAAACCTAGACGCCAGAACGGCGTGCGCCACTTCAGGCGCGCTCAACCACCCACGGAAGCGACAGGAGAGCCGAAGTTCCGGTGGATTTCGTTCCGGTGTATCGGAACCTGGTGGAACTTGCCACCCGCCGTCGAGCCCCTGTCCGCCTCCGAACACGGTCGAACGTGGCCACCCGCCCGGCCCTCCGACGACCGTCCTCAGCCGATCCGGGTGACCGGGACCTCCATCGGGTTCGCTGCCGCATCGGGACGCACCCGGCAGTGCTGCATCGTGATCAGGTCCCCGACGGCGGTGCGCGCCTGCCCGCTTGCCGCCACTCTCACCCACACCACCACATCGCGCCCACCGGCGAGCGCCTCATCGGGGACGGTGAGGGTGGCGGTGGCGAGGATGTCGGGGGTGGGGGCGACGGCGTCGTCGGGGGGCGTGGTGGTGGCGGGAGTGGCCTCGGGGGAGGTGGCGGGAGGGGTGACCCCGGCCCCGGCGTCTTCCGTGACGGCGACCTCGGTGGAGGAGAGGATGACGGCGGGGGCGTCCTGGAGGGAGACGTCCCGGATCTCGAGGATGACGGGGGTGCCGGCCGCGGGACGCGGCGTGGTGCCGGCCTGGCGAACCTCAACACGCATTTCCATCCGCCGACAGTACACCCCTCCATCAGCACGTGGCCGAGCCAGGGTCGACGGCGAGCGAGCCATGCCACACCAGGTTCCGCCCCATCCCCGGTCGCGCCGGGAGGGGTGTGGGCTAGCCTCACCAGTGGGCCCCAACACCCGAGGAGTGACACATGAGCTGGACGGACCACGTGATCTGGTGGCACCTGTACCCCCTGCGGTTCGTGGATGCCGAGCCCACGTACACGCCGGAGGTCACCCACCGGTTCGGGCACCTCGTGAACTGGCTGGACTACGCAATCGACCTGGGAACCAACGGCCTGTTGCTGGCTCCGGTCTTCGCGTCCACGTCCCACGGCTACGACACCCTCGACTACTACCGGATCGACCCGCGGCTCGGGGACGAGCAGGACTTCGGCGAGTTCCTCCGCGAGGCCAAGGCCCGCGGCCTGCGCGTGTGCCTGGACGGCGTGTTCAACCACGTGAGCGAGGACCACGAGATCGTGGCGCGGGCGCGCCGGGACGGGCCGCACTCGGAGGCGGGGCAGTGGCTCAAGTGGGTCGATGGGTACCCGAGGGCCTTCGAGGGCAACTTCGATCTCGTGGAGCTCAACCTCGCGCATCCGCCGGTGGTGGACTACATCGTGGACGTGATGATCCATTGGCTGGACCGCGGGATCGACGGCTGGCGGCTGGACGCCGCCTTCGCGGTGGGGGCGGCAACGTGGCGGCCCATCATCGAGCGCGTGAAGGCGAAGCACCCGGACGCATGGATCATCGCCGAGCTCATCCACGGTGACTACGGGGACTTCGTGGCCGAGTCAGGCGTGGACTCCGTCACCCAGTACGAGCTGTGGAAGGCGACCTGGAGTTCACTGAACGATCGCAACTTCCACGAGCTCGAGCACGCCCTCGCCCGGCACGCCGCCTTCTGCGAGCGCTTCCGGCCGCAGACGTTCGTGGGCAACCACGACACCACCCGCATCGCCACCAAGCTGACGGACCCGCGCCACGTGCCGCTCGCGGTGGCCCTCCTCATGACCCTCCCGGGCATCCCGTCCATCTATGCCGGTGACGAGCAGGGCTTCACCGGCGAGAAGCTCGACCAAGCCCACGGCGACGACGCCGTCCGGCCACCCTTCCCCCTCACCCCCGCGGGCCTCGCGCCGTACGGGATGGAGACCTTCGCGCTGTACCAGCGGATGGTCGCGATCCGCCGCCGCCACCCGTGGCTCGTGGACGCCCACCTCGAGACCACCGACGTCACCAACGAGACGATGCGGGTCCAGCTCGACTCGGGCGGACACCGGCTGGTCCTGGTCCTCAACACCGGGGATGAGCCGACAGTGGTGGACGGCGTGGGCGTGGGAGCCCACGACTTCACCGTCGTGGAGGACTGAG
>RZYE01000061.1 GCA_009930425.1 Actinomycetota bacterium
GTCTCCTCACCGCAGACGTAGGCGCCGGAGCCGATGCGGATGGAGATGTCGAAGTCGAAGTCCGGCCGGCCGCGCACGCCGCTGCCGAGGAGCCCGGCGGCGCGGCGGCGTGCGAGCGTCTCCTCGAGTCCGTCGAGGAGGTAGATGTACTCGCCGCGGAGGTAGACGATCCCCTCCTTCGCCCCGATCGCACAACCGGCGATGGTCATGCCCTCGAACACGAGGTCCGCGAGGTCCTCCAGCAGGATGCGGTCCTTGAACGTGCCGGGCTCGCCCTCGTCGGCATTGCAGATGATGTACCTGCGCCCGTCCGGCGCGGGTGCATTGCGGGCGAGTTCCCACTTGAGCCCGGTGGGGAAGCCCGCACCTCCGCGTCCCCGCAGCCCGGACTCCTTCACGCGCTCGATCACCGTCTCAGGGCCCATCGTGCAGGCAGCCCGGATGCCTGTTCCGAACTCGATCGAAGCCAACGTCATCGGCGTTCGCACAGTCATAGGGGCTCTCCTCCCCGGTCACGTCCTCGTGTGGGCACAGCATGCCAGCCGTGAGGGCCGCAAAGGGGTGACGTAAGGCCCAAACGGGCGTTCAGATCGAAGTAAATTGGTGGTTCCTTGACCTTCGTGCGGTCATCTGCGGACCAGCCCGTGCCGCTGGCGTGGCCAGGTGGTGTGCATGCGTGATGTGCAGGAGCAGTGACCCGGAGCACCCGGTGCGTGAGGGGCCTGGCCGCAGTCCCCGGGTGCCCGCGATCATGAGCCACCGGAGATGCTCCAGCGGCGCAGGATGTGGGTTCGTGCGTGGTGCGGTGCGCGTGGTGTGACTTCGGTACCCACATCACGGGTACCGACCCACCCACGGGCGGGAACCACGAAGGAGCCGGCCGGGCCTCCTCATCGCCCTCGACCACGGGCTCGACAGCCAAGCCGCCGTGCTCGTTTCCTCGCCATCGACACTATGGCGAGGATTCCTGCTGAAGGCGAGGTGCACAACCCTCGCCATCAGCACAGATCCTCGCCATAGTGTCGATTGCGAGGATTCCTGCACTGTCGCCTGCCGTGAGCTCGGGACCGCAGTCGGGGGTTCGCTGCCAGATTCATGGGACCACCACGGTTGCCAGTCATGGGACCACTCGGCGGGCGGGCGGCCCCCGCCGAAGCCTTCCCGCCCCCGGCCGGCCGGGGGAACAATGGCCGCATGACGACGCCGTCGGCCCTTCAACCCAAGCCCCTTCCACCCAAGCCCCTGCCGCCCGAAGCCCTCCACCACGCCTGCAGCCTCCAGGGCCTGGACTTCACCACGACGGCGGACCTCCCGGACCTCCCCGACGTCCCCGGGGTCCTCGGCCAGGCGCGGGCCCGGGAGGCGGTGGAGTACGCCGTCGGGCAACGGGCGCAGGGCTACAACCTCTACGTGCTGGGCCGCCCGGGCCTGGGGCGGACCACCCTCGTCCGCGACGTGCTCGCCGCACGTGCGCCCACCGAGGCCGCGCCGGCGGACTGGTGCTACGTGAACAACTTCTCCCAGCCGCACCGTCCCCGCGCGCTGCGGCTCCCGCGCGGCCGTGGCCAGGAGTTCCGGCAGGATGTCCAGCAGCTCGCCGAGGAGTTGCGGGCCTCCATCCCGGCGCTGTTCGAGTCCGACGAGTACCGCAACCGGGCCGAGCAGCTCGACGCGGAGATCACGGAACAGCAGCAGGAGACGTTCATCGCGCTGGGGAAGGAGGCGGCGGACCAGGGAGTCGCGCTCCTCCACACCCCGGCCGGCTTCTCCCTCGCCCCCGCCCAGGGTGACGAAGTGATGACGCCGGACGCCTTCAAGCAGCTCCCCGAGGAGGAGCGGGAGCGGATCGAGGAGCTGTTGCGGGCCTTCCAGGACAAGCTCCAGAAGGCGATCCGCCACGTCCAGCAGCTCCAGAAGGAGAAGAGGAACCGCATCAAGGAGCTGGACCGCGAGATGTGCATGGCCGCGGTGGGGACCTCGATCGACGAGCTGCGCTCCCGCTGGCAGCTCCCCCCGGTGCTGGAGTTCCTCGCCGAGCTCCAGTCCGACGTGCTCGAGCACCTGGACGAGTTCCGCCACCAGGCGGACGCCGAACCTGCCCCGGGCATGCGGCAGGAGGTCTCGCTGCTCCAGCGCTACGGGGTGAACGTGGTGGTCGGCGAGGACGGCGAGACCGACGGCGCCCCGATCGTCGTCGAGGACCACCCCACCTTCGGCAACCTGCTCGGTCGCGTGGAGTACGTGGCCCGCTTCGGGACCCTGGTGACGGACTACAGCCAGGTCAAGCCGGGTGCCCTGCACCGTGCGAACGGGGGCTACCTCGTACTGGACGCCCGCCAGCTCCTGAACCAGCCCTTCGCCTGGGACGGCCTCAAGCGGGCCCTGCGCACCCGGGAGATCCGCACCGAGTCCCTCGGGCAGACCTACGGGATGATCAGCACGGCGGCCCTCGAGCCCGAGCCGATCCCCCTGGACGTGAAGGTGGTGCTGGTGGGCGAGCGCCTGCTGTACCACCTGCTCCTCGCCTACGATCCCGAGTTCTCCGAGCTCTTCCGCGTCCCCGCCGACTTCGAGGACGAGGTCGAGCGCACCGCCGAGCACGAGTCCCTGTACGCCCACCTCGTTGCCACCATGGCGCGGCGCGACGATGCGCTGCCCCTGGGGCGCGACGCCGTCGCCCGGGTGGTCGAGCAGGCGGCGCGCTGGTCGGGGGACGCCGAGCGGCTCTCGGCCGAGCTCGAGGAGCTCGCCCACCTCGTCCGGGAGGCGGACCACACGGCGCGGACCGCGGGCGACGACGTCGTCGCGGCCGGGCACGTCGAGGCGGCGATCGAGGCACAGCGGCGGCGCTCCGGGCGAGTGCGGGAACTGGTCCACGAGGCCATCCAGCGAGGCGAGATCCTCATCGACACCACCGGCGAACGGGTGGGACAGGTGAACGGACTGTCCGTTGCCTTCTCCGGCGACCAGGCGTTCGCCTTCCCCACCCGGATCACCGCCAACAGCCGCATGGGCGAGGGAGAGGTGGTGGACATCCAGCGCGAGGTCCAGCTCTCCGGTCCCATCCACTCCAAGGGCGTGCTGATCCTGTCCTCGTTGCTGTCCACCCGCTACTCGCCCGAACGGCCGCCCTCGGTGTCCGCGAGCCTCGTGTTCGAGCAGACCTACGGCGAGGTGGACGGGGACAGCGCCTCGGTTGCCGAGCTCTGCGCCCTGCTGTCCTCGCTCGGGAGGTTCCCCCTCAACCAGGGGTTCGCGGTGACGGGTGCGGTGGACCAGCACGGCCGCGTGCTGCCGATCGGGGCGGTGAACGAGAAGGTCGAGGGATTCTTCGAGGTCTGCGCCGCCCGCGGGCTCACCGGCACCCAGGGAGTGGTGATCCCCGCGGCAAACGTCCGGCACCTGATGCTCCGCCGGGACGTGGTGGAGGCCGTCGAGGCCGGCCGCTTCCGGGTGTTCGCGGTGGAGACGGTGGACGAGGCACTCGCCCTGCTGTCCGGGCTCGAGGCGGGCGAGGCGGACGAGCAGGGGTACTTCCCGGACGGCTCGGCCAACGGGAAGGTGGCGGAGCGGCTCACCGAACTCTCTCTCAAGCGCATGGCGTACCTGCAGGCCGCCTCCACCGCGGCGAGATCGAAGGGCCGGACGAAGACACGGAAGAAGAGGTCCCCGGAGCCTGAGCCCGAGCCAACGCCCGAGCCACCCGCACCCGAGCCACCCGCACCCGAGACACCGTCACCCGAGCCGCCCGCACCCGAGCCGCCCGCACCCGAGCCGCCGGCGCCCGAGCAGTCCGCCGGAGGCCCACGAGGATGAACGCCGAGCACCCCCCGGCACGCGTGGTCCTCACGGCCCGCGCGGCGTCCGACGCCGTTCGCCTCCTCCACGAGGCCGGCGACCTGGCCCGTGCCCGGCGGGCCGAGCTGGCCGGGGTGTTCGTCGAGGAGTCCGACCTGCTGCGCCTCGCCGAACTCCCGATGACCAGGGAGGTGGGCTTCACCTCCGGGACGGTCCGGGCGATCGACCTGGCGCCCACCCTGCGCCAACTCCAGCGCCAGGCGGCCGAGGTCCAGCGCCTCATCGCCCAGGCAGCGGCGGGGCTCGACGTCCCGTGGTCCTTCAGGGTCGCCCGCGGCAGCGTGGTCGAGGTGGCGGTGGCCGCCGTCGCGGAGACGGACATGGTCCTCCTCGCTCCTCCCGCCCTGGCGCACGCCCTCGCCCGCCCGTCCCGGCGTCCGGCCACCACGATCGGGGCGTTCCACGACGGCGGTCCCGCCGGGGACCGCGCCCTCGCCCGCGCCCTCGAACTGGCCGGCCTCGACCCCGGACAGGTCTCCCTCGTCATCCCCGACGGCGCCGATCCCCTCCCGCTGCGACGGCACGCCGCGGACCAACTCGGGCTGCGGGGGTCGCTGCCGGACGCCGTCGCCGTGAGCCGGCTGCGGCCGGGACGGCGGGCACTGGTGGTGTCTGTCGGCAGCGCGCTCGGGACGGCGGAGATGCGGCGGATGCTCGCGGCGGGCGGGTGCCCGCTCGTGCTCGTCGGGTGACCATCGGTTGCGGGTGCCGTGCCGTGCCCACCTCGCTAGCGTGGGAGGTGGAGCAACGTCGCTCCGCCTCCCGACGAAGAAGGAGCAGGAAATGGCCGATTGGGCTGCCGACATCAAGAAGTACGCCCCGGACGCGGACGACGCGGTTGTCGCCAACATCCTGAAGACATACCGGCTCGTCCTCAGCAAGCAGGACTCCGCCTACGTGGCCATGAGCGACGCCACCGAGGTGGCGACCGTCCGTGAGCGGTTCCTCAAGAAGAAGCTCGGCCTCACCGAGGACGACGCCACCCTCGACGCCGCCATCGCCGAGGTGGGCAAGCGCATGAAGGCGGACCGCACCAAGAGCCGTGCGACCGTCTACTACCTCCTCGCCGAGAAGTTCGGGAAGCTGGACGTCTTCGCCTGAGGCGCAGCTTCGCCTGACCCCGGACGAGTAGCTCACACGTCCACCGTGACGACGGCGCGCCACGCCCCGTCCGTCTCCCCCACCTCGAGGTCCGAGCGCGCGATCGCCTTTGGCACGCTCCCGGACTGCTCCACCTCGGCGAGCGCGACGGCGTCGAGTTCGCCCCGGAGCCCATCCAGTCCGATCTCCACCCGCGCCCGCACCGGCACCAACCCGCGGACGTCCACGGCGAAGAGGGCCTCCTCCAGCAGTGCCACCACCAACTCGGACGGTGACCCCGGCGGGAGGTGAACGGGGACGTGCACGTGGGCGGCGTCGTCGGGGGCGAGGACGAACACGTCGGCGAGCGCGCGCACGCACTGGTCCAGGCACTCCGCCAGGGTGGGTCCCCACGCCTCCAGCCGGACGTCCGCGGTGTGGGAGAGCAGCCGGCGGCCACGGGGAAGGACGTGCGCGCTCACCCCTTCACCACCCCGATGGGCCGCAGTCGCGCGACGGGCCGGGCCAACCCCTCCCGGCCGCAGACCGCCACCACCTCATCCACGTCCTTGTAGGCGAAGGGCGCCTCCTCGGCCAGGCCGCGGGTGGAGGCGGCCCGCACCTCGATGCCCTGCGCCGCCAGCTGCTCCTGGAGCCTCCGGCCGGAGACGCGCTTCGTGGCAGCCGTGCGGCTCATCACCCGGCCGGCGCCGTGGCAGGCGGAGTCGAAGGCCGGGTTGTCCCGCTCCCCCGCCAGCACCCAGGATGCCGTCCCCATCGACCCCGGCACCAGCACCGGCTGGCCATGCGGCCGCAGGTCGTCGGGGAGGGCGGGGTGGCCGGGCGGGAGGGAGAGGGTCGCGCCCTTGCGGTGGACGCACACCAGCCGGGCGACGCCGCCGCCTCCGGCCGTTCCGCCGTCGCCGTTCGCGCCGCGCTCGCCAGCCGTGGCGCTCTCGCCGGCCTCGTGCTCCCCGGTCACGCCCCACGGCCGGACCACGTGCTCCTCGAGCTTGGCGAGGTTGTGGGAGACGTCGTAGAGGAGGTCCAGCTCCCCGGATCCGGTGGCCTCGCGGAAGGCCTGCCGGGCCGCGTGGGCGAGGAGGTGCCGGTTGGCGCGCGCGAAGTTCGCGGCGGCGGCCATCGCGCCGAGGTAGGCCCGGCCCGCGCGCGAGTCCACCGGTGCGCAGGCGAGCTGCGCGTCCGGGACCCGGATGCCGTGCTGGGGCATCGCGTCCTGCATGAGCCGGACGTGGTCGGAGCAGATCTGGTGGCCGAGGCCCCGCGAGCCGCAGTGGATCATGACCGTGACCTGTCCCTCCGCGAGCGCGAAGCCCGCCGCGGCGGCCGTGTCGAGGATGCGGTCCACCACCTGCAGTTCCAGGAAGTGGTTCCCCGAGCCCAGCGAACCCACTTGGGCGGCCCCGCGCGCGAGGGCGCGGTCGGAGATCGCGGCGGGATCGGCGTCGTCGACGGCGCCGCCGTCCTCGCAGTGGGCGAGGTCGAGGTCCGTTCCGTACCCGCGGGCGACGGCGTGGGCCGAGCCGTGGCGGAGGATGGAACGCAGGTCGGCGGGGGTGACGTCCCACACGCCCCCGGGCCCCGCGCCGCGGGGGACGAGCCGGGAGAGGGCGGCCATGAGGGCGGGGAGGCGGGGGCGCAGGTCTGCCTCGGTGAACGGCGTCGTGAGAAGGCGGACGCCGCAGGAGATGTCGAAGCCGACGCCGCCGGGCGAGACCACTCCCCCGGTCTCGGGGTCGGTGGCGGCGACGCCGCCGATCGGGAAGCCGTAGCCCCAGTGCACGTCCGGCATGGCGAAGGACGCCCGCACGATGCCGGGCAGGGTGGCGACGTTGGCGACCTGGCGCAGGGCGTCGTCGACGGTGGGGAGCAGGTGGTGGGACGCGTACACCACCCCGGGAACGCGCATGGCGCCTGTGGGCTCGATGCGGTGGCGGTCAGGCGACTCTTGGACGAGGGTGAGGGGGGCGCGGGGCGGCTTCGGCGCGGGCGGTCGGGTCACGCCGGTGCGGTGCTTCTTCCGGCTCATGACCGCGACGATAGACCCGCTCCGGCGGCGCGTGGGCGGGCTCGGTCAGCCAGCTGGTGGTGGATCGGGAGCTGGTGGGTCAGCGGGTGGTGGATCAGCCGGCGGCGGATCAACCGGCGGTGGATCAGCAGCTGGTGGGTCAGCGGGTGGTGGATCAGCCGGTGGTGGATCAGCCGGCGCGGCGGCTCTCGCGCCAGGCCTTCCACGCCTCGGTGGACCACAGCGCCCATGCCACCAGCACGGGCTGGAAGAAGAGCCGTATGAAGCGGGCCTGGTCGGATTCGAGGCCGAAGGCGTCCACCCCGTTCATCCACTGGGAGATGTTGCCGGGGAAGATGGCCACGAAGAACGCGGCGGCGGTCCACCCCACGGCCACGCGGTACCGATTCAGGGCGATGAGGGCAACGCCGAGCGTCACCTCGACCACGCCCGAGGCGACCACCACGAAGTCCGGGTCGAGGGGGATCCACGGCGGGACCTGAGCCTGGAACTCCTCGCGGAGGGGGCCGAGGTGGCCGAGTCCGGCCGAGAGGAGGAAACCACCGAGGACCACCCGGCCGATGATCCGCGGGATGGAGGAACGTTCGCGTCGCTCCGTGAGGAAGGACCAGCGCGACCTCTCGGTGGACTCGGTCGATTCGGCCTGCGGGGTGGACATGGCGTGCTCCTCGGTGGGGCAGTTGGCGCTCGATCTAACTGGTTCCAGTGTGACCCTCAGTTAGATTGTGTGCAACTTATCTGCCTAAAGTGCGCCCGCAGTCGTGACCCACCTCCCCTCCGTGCCCCCAAGTGCGTACGCAATCTTGACCCGCTCACCTCCGTGCCCAAAGTGCGCCTGCAGTCGTGACCCGCTTGCCCGTCAGGTCCCCAATAGCGCCCGCAATCTTGAGCGGTTTCCCCAAGTGCGTACGCAGAACGTTCTGGCGGGTGGTATACCGCCCGCAGGAACGTCCCAGACCCGCAGGATCGTTCTGCGTACGCTGTTGGGGGCGGAGTTGAGCCGCGCAAGGCCCGCAGGAACGTTCTGCGCACGCTCTTGGGGCCACGGGCACCACCGCCGAACCCAACAGCGGGCGCCCGATCGTTCTGCGTACGCAATTGGGAGAAGGGGCGAGCCGCACAGGACCCGCAGGAACGTCCCGGACCCGCAGGATCGTTCTGCGTGCGCTCTTGGGGCCGGGGCGTACGCAGTTGGGCCACGGAGGCCCGCGTCGATCCCAGAGAATGGAGTCCCAACCATCGAACCTGGAGTACTGATGAGGAAGATCGGCCTGCTCGGCGGAATGAGCTGGGAATCGACCGCCGAGTACTACCGCCTGCTCAACGAGGGCGTCCGGGACGCACTCGGCGGGCTCCATTCCGCGCGGATCGTTCTCTCCTCCGTGGACTTCGCGGAGGTGGAACGCATGCAGGTGGAGGGCAGCTGGCTGGAGGCTGGCTCTCTGCTCGCCGCCGAGGCACGCGGGCTCGAGGCCGCCGGCGCGGACGTGGTGCTGCTCTGCACCAACACGATGCACAGGGTTGCCGACGCCGTCGCGAGCGCCGTCTCCATCCCTCTCCTCCACCTCGCGGATGCCACCGCCGACGCCGTCACGACCGCCGGCCTCTCCACCGTGGGCCTGCTGGGCACCGCCTTCACGATGGAGCAGGACTTCTACCGCGGACGGCTCGAGGGCCACGGCCTGAAGGTCCTCATCCCGGACACCGCCGACCGCGCTCTCGTCCACAGCATCATCTACGACGAACTGTGCGTGGGCCGCGTGGAGCACTCCTCCCGCGAAGCACTGCTCGCGGTGGCGCAACGCATGGTGGACCGGGGTGCCGAGGGCATCATCCTCGGCTGCACCGAACTGGAACTCCTCGCCACGCCCGGCAGCCTCGGCGCCGTCCCACTCTTCCCGACCACGCGCCTCCACGTGGAGGCCGCGCTCCGGTTCGCGCTGGAGGGCTGAGCCCTACTCCGTCCAGGGCAGCCCGAGCACGGCGGAGATGGTCCGCACCACGCCGTTCCTCGAGTTGGGCGGGGCCACATAGCGGGCACGCTCCCGCAGTTGCGGGTGGGCGTTGTCCATCGCGAAGGAGTACTCGGCGGCGTCCATCATCTCGCAGTCGTTGAGGAAGTCGCCGAACACCATGGTCTGGGCGGGGGTGATCCCGAGGGTTTCCTGGATGCGCCGGATCCCGTTGCCCTTGTTCGTGTCCGGGTTCATGACGTCCACCCAGTGCTCACCGGAGACCACCACCTTCACCTCGCCCTCGAAGCCGGCGAGCCCGCGCGCCGCCCCTTCCTCCGCGGAGCCGAAGTCGTACACGGCGATCTTCAGGATCGGATCTTCGGGCCTCGCCAGGAGGTCGTCCACCACCTCCAGGTGGGCGTAGTAGTGGTCCGCCTGCTCCATGAAGGCCGGGTCGTCCCGCTCCACGTAGGCCGAGTCCTTCCCGCAGACCACGGCACCGACGTCGGCCCCCGCCTCCCGCAGCCGCCGCACCGCCTCGACGACGCGCGTGACGACGTCGTCGTCCAGCGTGTCCGCGGAGATCTCCTCGCGGCCGCGCACCACGAACGCGCCGTTCTCCGCGATGTAGACCATCTCGTCGGCCACGTCCCCGAACTCGCGATGGAGGGTGTGGTACTGCCGTCCGCTGGCCGGGCAGAACAGGACGCCACGGCGGAACAGCTCGTCCACGAGGGGCCAGAAGTGATCGTGGATCTCCTTGCGGTCATCGAGGAGGGTGCCGTCCATGTCGGCGGCGATGAGCCGGATGTCGGGGCGCGGGTCGAAGGCGGGCAGGGGCACGAGGGCGTCGGTCACCTCCCGAGCGTAGCGCCG
>RZYE01000373.1 GCA_009930425.1 Actinomycetota bacterium
CTGAGCCTCTGGGACTTCGCGGCCTGCGCCCCCTACCTCGAGATCGAGATGTACCCACCGGCCGAGGTCTCCCCCACCGCGTACAAGGACGCCGTCTTCCTCTCCCCCCACAAGTTCATCGGCGGGCCCGGCACCCCCGGCGTGCTGATCGTCCGACGCGAACTCCTCACCAACCGCGTGCCGGACGTGCCCGGCGGCGGCACGGTGATGTACGTCAACCCCACCGAACACGTCTACCTCAGCGACCCCGCGCACCGCGAGGAGGGCGGCACCCCGGCCATCATCGAATCCATCCGCGCGGGACTGGTGTTCCAGCTCAAGCAGGCCGTCGGGGTGGCCACCATCGAGGCCCGCGAGCGCGTACTCCTCCGCCGCGCCGTGGACGCCTGGACGGCCGAGCCCACCATCCAGATCCTCGGGAACCTCGAGGCCACGCGGTTGTCCATCGTGTCCTTCGTGGTGCGCGCACCCTCCGGCCGCCACCTGCACCACAACTTCGTGGTCGCGCTCCTGAACGACCTGTTCGGCATCCAGACCCGCGGCGGCTGCTCCTGCGCCGGCCCCTACGGCCACCGACTCCTCGGCATCGACCTCGCGCACTCCCACGCCTTCGAGCGCCAGATCGCCGCCGGCTGCGAGGGCATCAAGCCCGGGTGGGTGCGGGTGAACTTCAACTACTTCGTCGAGGACGCCGTCGCCGACTACCTCATCGAGGCCGTCCGCCTGGTCGCCCGGGACGGCTGGCGCCTCCTCGGCGACTACCGCTTCGACCCCCTCACCGGGCTGTGGCACCACAGGGGCGGGGTCGTGGACCCTCCCGCCTCCCTCCTCGACATCCACTACGGCGACGACGGCGCCATGACCTACCCCCACCACGACACCACCGCCCCGGTCGCCGTCCTCGCGGCGCACCTCGCCGAGGCGCGGCGGATCCTCGCGGCCGCGCCCGACGGCGGCCCGGCCGGGCACGCGACGGCGAGCGAGCGGGAGAAGGTGGGCGCCGGCGTCGGGCTCGGGGAGGACTTCGAGAAGCTGCGCTGGTTCGAGCTCCTGCCCGGAAGCCTGGACTGACGCGGTGGGAGACATCCTCGTCACCACGTTCGCGCTGGTCGCGATCATCGTGATCGGCTACGCGATCCGACGGCTCGGCTGGGTGGACATCTCCGCCTACACGGTGCTCTCGAAGATCGTGATGCGGGTGACGCTGCCGGCGCTCATCATCACGAGCTTCAACGACTACGAGATCGATCCCGCCCTGCTCCTCCTGCCCCTGCTCGGCCTGTTCCTCGTGCTGGTCCAGCAGGTGGTGGGCGTGGTGATGGAACGGCGGAACGGCCGCTAGGCGCAGGCCTTCGGCGTGATCAACATCGGCTTCTACAACATCGGCAACTTCACGGTGCCCTACCTGAGCGGCTTCATGGGCGCCCAGGCCGTGGTGTACGCCTCGATGTTCGACATCGGCAACGCCCTGGCCGCCATGGGGATCGGCTTCGCCTGGGCGATGAGCCTGGCGCGGGAGGGAACGCGCTTCTCCGCCACCCGGTTCCTGAAGGACCTGCTGAAGTCCCCGGTGTTCGACACCTACGTGGTGATGCTGGTGCTGCGCTTCCTCGACCTGTCGTTCCCCGACCCCGTGATCGCGTTCACCTCCACGGCGGGGGCGGCGAACACCTTCCTCTCGATGCTCATGCTCGGCATCGCGCTGGAGATCCGCCTCGAGCGGCGCAGCTACGGCATCGCCCTGAAGTACCTCGTGGTGCGGTACGCCCTCGCGGTGCCGTTCGCGATCGGCGCCTGGTACCTGGTGCCCCTCGACGAGCCGATCCGCGTGGTGCTCTGCACCCTCCTCTTCGCGCCGCTGGGCGGGATGGCGCCGGTGCTCACGTCCTACGTGGGTGGGGACCTGCGCCTGTCGAACTTCATCCTCTCGGCGAGCGTGGTGGTGGGGGTGGTCGCGATGCCGACCGTGCTGGTCCTGCTGGGCGCGTGACCGCTCAGGCCTGGAACACCTCGTCGAACGGGGTGTGCGGC
>RZYE01000374.1 GCA_009930425.1 Actinomycetota bacterium
ACCGGCAGGTCCTCCTGCCGGCAGTTCACGCCGATGCCGGCGACGACGGCGCCGCTCGGGTGCAGCTCGCACAGCACCCCGGCGAGCTTGCGCCCCCACCCCCAGCCGGCGACCGGCGGCTCGTCGACGACGACGTCGTTCGGCCACTTGAGGCGCACCGGCACCCACGGGGCCACGGCGCGGCGCACCGCGAGGCCCACGAGCAGCGGCGCCCACGGCACCGGCGCCGACCCGGGGGCGAGCACCACCGAGCAGGTGAGCGCCCCGGGGCCGGGCGTGTCCCACGACCGGCCCGCGCGGCCCCGGCCGGCGGTCTGGCGCCGCGCCACGAGCACGCCCAGGTGGGGCCACTCCTCGGTGGTGAGCGCGGCCATCAGGTCCGTGTTGGTGGAGCCGGTCGCGGCCACCTCGACGATCCGCGTGAAGCCCATGCGGTGCCCCTCCCGTTGTGCGGTCCCTCCAATGATCCACCGCGAATCCCGGCCGGAGCCGGAACAGGATCCGCCCATGCCCACCAACTACGCTGGGGGACGTGAGTGCCGACCAGAAGACCACGCAGGATCGCCTTGCCGATCTTGCCACGCGAGAGGACGAGCTGCGGCGCCTGGCCGAGGTTGCCGAGGCCAAGCAGCACGGACGGGGCAAGGGCTCGGCGCGCGAGCGCATCGACGCCCTCCTCGACGAGGGCAGCTTCGTGGAGCTCGACGCGTTCGCCACCCACCGCTCCACCAACTTCGGCATGGAGCACAAGCGGGTGCTGGGCGACGGCGTGGTGACCGGCTACGGCACCATCGACGGCCGCCAGGTGTGCATCTACTCCCAGGACTTCTCGGTGTTCGGTGGCTCGCTCGGGGAGGTGCACGGGCAGAAGATCACCAAGGTCATGGACCTCGCGCTGCGCACCGGCGTCCCCGTGATCGGGATCTCCGACGGCGGCGGGGCGCGCATCCAGGAGGGCGTCGCCGCCCTCACCCAGTTCGCCGAGATCTTCCGCCGGAACGTCGCGGCCTCCGGCGTGATCCCCCAGATCTCGCTCATCATGGGGCCGAGCGCGGGCGGCGCCGTCTACTCCCCCGCGCTCACCGACTTCATCGTCATGGTGGAGGGAACCTCCAACATGTTCATCACCGGGCCGGACGTGATCCGGGCGGTGACGGGCGAGGACGTGGGCTTCGAGGAGCTGGGCGGCGCGGCCACCCACAACGTGCGTTCCGGGGTGGCCCACTACCAGGCCGCGGACGAGGAGGACGCCTTCGACTACGTGCGCTCCCTGCTCTCCTACCTGCCCGCCAACAACCTCGCCGAGCCCCCGGTGTGGCCCGTGGAGGCGGAGCTGGAGGTCACCCCGGAGGACCTGGAGCTGAACGCCCTGATCCCGGACTCGGACTCCCAGCCCTACGACATGCACGAGGTGGCCGAGCACATCCTCGACGACGGCGAGATGCTCGAGGTCCAGGCCGCCTACGCCCCGAACGTCATCACCGCGTTCGGCAACGTGGAAGGCCATCCGGTGGGCGTCGTGGCCAACCAGCCGCAGGCGATGGCCGGCACCCTCGACATCGCCGCCGCCGAGAAGGCCGCCCGGTTCGTCCGCACCTGCGACGCCTTCAACATCCCGGTCCTCACCCTCGTGGACGTCCCCGGCTTCCTGCCGGGCACCGACCAGGAGTGGAACGGCATCATCCGCCGCGGCGCCAAGCTCATCTACGCCTACGCCGAAGCCACCGTCCCCCTTGTCACGCTCATCACCCGGAAGGCCTACGGCGGCGCCTACATCGTCATGGGCTCGAAGCAGCTCGGCGCGGACGTCAACCTCGCGTGGCCCACCGCGCAGATCGCCGTCATGGGCTCCGGCGGGGCGGTCAACATCCTGCACCGTGGTGCCCTCGGGAAGGTGGAGCGGGCCGGCGGGGACGTGGACGCCGAACGCGCCCGCCTCACCCGGGAGTACGAGGACGCCCTCATCAACCCGTGGGACGCCGCCGCCCGCGGCTACGTGGACGCCGTCATCGAGCCGGCCACCACCCGC
>RZYE01000375.1 GCA_009930425.1 Actinomycetota bacterium
ACACTCTTCGAGTTGTACGGTGCAGGCGCCACGACGATCGGTGAGAAGGTCGCCGAACGTCTCGGTCTGCCCTTCCACGGCCAGGCCTTCAGCTCCGGTGAGATCGCCGGGCGCCCGGAGGCCACGGTTTCGGAGAACCAGGCGCTGCTCGCCAACGTCCTCTCCCTCCTCGGCGGCGCCTACAGCACGCTGGAGGACCGCGAGGTGGTGGGCACCCAGGAGCAGAAGTACCAGCTCATCGCGGACAACACCCGGGCCGTCAAGCAGTTCGCCAAGCAGGGCGGCGTGATCATGGGCCGCAACGCCACCGTGATCCTCGCGGACCGGCCGAACAGCCTGCACGTCCTGCTCACCGGCGACGTCGAGGACCGCGTGAAGCGGGCCGCCCAGCGCCTCGGCATCTCCGAGGCCGAGTCCGCGAAGCGGCGGGCCAACGAGGAGGACGTCCGCCGCCAGATGTCCAGGACGCTGTACGGCTGGGACCCCAGCACGCCGGACCGTTACGACATGCTCATCAACACCAGCCGGGTGTCCATCGACGCGGCGGTCAACGCCATCGTCGACGCCATCCAGCACCGCACCGCCTGACCGGCGCCGAACCCCCACACCGAAGGAGACACTCCACCATGACTGCAAGCTCAGTCGCGGCGCCGCGAACAACGGCCCAGCCCCTCAACATGAAGAACTACCTCGCCTACGCGGCGGGCGACGCGGCCAACAACGTGTCGTTCACCATGGCGGGCATGTTCCTCATCCTCTACTACACGAACGTCGTCGGCATCGAGGGCGGCGTCATCGGAACCATGTTCCTGGTGCTGCGCTTCATCGACGCGTTCACGGACGTGTTCATGGGCCGCCTCATCGACATGAAGCAGCCTGGGAAGCTCGGCAAGTTCCGCCCGATCATCCTGTGGTTCTCCGTGCCGCTGCTGGTCTCGAGCTGGATGCTCTACGCGGCGAAGTGGATCATGCCGGACGCGAGCACCACCGCCTACACCATCTACATGTACGTCTTCTACGTGCTCATGGGCTCGGTGTTCTACACCGCCGTCAACATCGCCTACGGCTCGATGGCACCCTCGCTGACCCAGGTGCCCACCGAGCGTGCGAAGCTCGCCAGCTTCCGCATGTACGGTGCCGCCATCATGATCCTGGTGCTCTCGTGGGTCATCGCCCCGCAGATCCGCGGCAACGCGGGCGACGCGGACGCGCTGCAGAACTCCCTCGCCATCTCGGTGGGCATCCTCTCGGTCATCGGCGCAGTGCTCTACCTGTTCACGGTGTGGGGGACCAAGGAGCAGGTCGCCCGTGACCCGAAGCCCGTGAGCCTCAAGGAGAGCTTCGGCTCGCTGGCGGTCAACCGGCCGCTCCAGGTTCTCGCGCTTGCCGCCGTGTTCTTCCTGCTCGGGACCACCGTGCTGAGCACCCTCGGCTCCTACATCGCGATCTACGTGCAGAAGGACGCCAACTACATCGCCATCAACATGACCGCACAGGTCGCGGCGCTGTTCCTGGTCGGCCCGCTCATCCCGCTGATCGTCCGGACCATGGGCAAGCGCATCGGGTACATCGTCCTTGCCTCCTTCATGTACATCGCTGCGGTCGTCCTGTGGCTCGCGCCCTTGGACACCTACCCCTGGCTCGGCTCGGTGTCGTTCTTCATCCTCGGAATCGCGATGTTCGGCGTCAACACCCTCATGTGGGCCCTCGAGGCCGACTGCGTGGAGTACGGCGAATGGAAGATCGGGCAGCGCACCGAGGGCACCACCTACGCGGTGTTCTCCTTCACCCGCAAGATGGGCCAGGCGCTCGGTGGCTTCGTCGGCGGCTGGGCCCTCGTGTGGGCCGGCTTCGTGGCGGCTGACGTCTCAGCGGGCGCCGAGGTCACCGACGAGGTGGCCGGCAACATCCGGATGTGGGCCGCGGTCTTCCTGATCGGCGCCACCGCGCTCACCCAGCTCGCGATGCTCCTCTACCCGCTCACGGAGAAGAAGTACCTCGAGATCGTCGGCGAGATCGGGCAGCG